>NZ_CM001240.1:5846278-6146278 GCF_000230835.1 Clostridium sp. DL-VIII | reverse complement strand
AGGTTATGAGGAGCTTAAGGAAGAGGATAAATGGGACTTAAAAAAAGGCGGAAAACATTATGTAATGAAAAATGACTCTGCTTTAATTGCATTTGAAATTGGAAGCGGCGATATTGAAAAGGATGGCTTTAGATTAATTGGAGCTCATACAGATTCACCAGGCTTTAGAATAAAGCCAAATCCTGAGATGAAAGTTGAAGGTCATTATATTAAATTAAATACAGAGGTTTACGGAGGAGCAATACTCAGCACATGGTTTGACAGACCACTAAGCATAGCAGGAAGAGTGACCTTAAAAGGAGAAAATCCATTTAAGCCAAAGACTCAGTTAATTGATATTAATAAGCCAGTTTTAATCATTCCAAATTTAGCAATACATATGAATAGAAGCATTAATGAAGGCTATGAATATAATAAGCAGAAGGATACATTGCCACTACTTACAATGGTTCAAGATAAACTGGAAAATGATCAATATTTAATTAATTTAATTTCAGAGACCTTAAAAGTAGATGCTAGTGATATATTAGATTTTGATTTGTTCTTATATGAGTATGCGGAGGGAATTCTATTTGGAGCAGATAATGAATTTATATCATGCGGAAGATTAGATGATCTTTGGATGGTATTTTCAGGCTTAAAGGCTTTAACTAGTAGTAATGAAATTAAGTCGACTAAAGTTTTAGTGGCTTTAGATAATGAAGAAATAGGAAGCTTAACTTCGCAAGGTGCAAATTCCTCTATTTTGAGTAATATTTTAGAAAGAATAGCTATAGGCCTAAGAAAAGAGAGAGAAGATTTTAAGAGAGCCTTAAGTAATTCAATAATGATTTCAGCAGATTTAGCTCACGCACTGCATCCAAATTATACTGAAAAATGTGATCCAACAAGCAGACCAATGCTTGGAAAAGGACCAGTTCTTAAAATTGCAGCGGGAGGAAGCTACTCAACAGACAGCTATGCAAGTGCAGTATTTAAGGGAATATGCGAAAAAGCTGGAGTACCATGCCAGGTATTTGTAAACAGATCAGACTTAAGAGGCGGAACAACAATAGGGCCTATTACAGCAGCAAAATTAAACATACCAGTAATAGATCTAGGTGCACCAATACTTAGTATGCATTCAATAAGAGAATTAGCAGCTGTAATGGATAATGAATATATAATTAGAGCGTTTACTGAATTCTTTAATTAAGATAGTGAAATCAGATAAGAATACTAAATCCTATATTGGAAAGGAGCCTACAGACAAAATGTAGACTCCTTACTTTTTTATATATTATTTTTAACTTATACTTCATAATTTCTTACAAACGTTATGATACATCTACGATAATGAAGTTTCATCAGTAGGATTTTATTTTCTTGAAATAACACTAACAACATTACTAATAAATTTTTCAAAATCACTAATATTATTTTGAACTATATCATATATCATTTCATCACTTATGTTAAAATACATATGAACTATCCTATTTCTGAATTTTGCCATATTAAAGTATATAGATACATCTTTATCAAATTTCATTAATATTGCCCCCATTAATGTTATAACTTTCGTAAAAATCGTACATAAATCGATCCAGATAATATTTTTCATCTCTATATTTATTAAATATCTCCTCCATAAAGTCACAGACTTTATAGTAATCTCCTTCATAAATATTTCTATTTTCATCTATAACCTTAAACTGCAAAGTTATAGGGGCAGATAATAAGTTAATTGTGTCAATATTATCAAAATCAGCGATTTCACTGATTTTACAGGATATAGACATTTCGTCCATAATACCAACCTGTTTGTCAAATAGCAATGCAATATCAATATCACTATCTTCTCGCTGATTTTTTGTTCCATATGAACCTGTAAACCATGCCGCTAGTATATTATTGCTACTTTTAAAATAATCCTTTAATTAATTAACCAATAGAATGCAAAACTGGTTACGGACATCAATTAGTAACAGTTATGCTTATTTGTGATATCTAGTATAGTTTCAATGTTTATTTTAGACACTTGCAGAAATGCAAGTGCCTTTTACTATGCACTAGAAAAATTATGTATACTCTATTCATAACCGTATATTATTATTCGTTAATAGAATAATAATAGAGTCTATTATATTTACAATTAAGGGAGGAAGGTACTTATTATGCTAATTTATGCAATAATAACAATTACATTGGCTCTCGTGTTCTATACTATAGGGGTATGGATCGAAAAAATTCAAGGCGGCCTCAAGAAATGGCACTTGATTATGTTTTATTTAGGCTTGGTATTTGATACTACTGGAACTACAATTATGAGCACAATTGCAGCTGGTGGGTTCAAACTTAATTTTCACGGTGTTACAGGTTTACTAGCGATTATTCTGATGTTATTTCACGCATTTTGGGCAACTGTAGCATTAATTAAGAAAGATGAAAAGACCAAAGCAAACTTCCACAAATTAAGTATTACTGTTTGGATTATCTGGCTAGTACCTTTCATTTCAGGTGCTTTATTTGGTATGACAAGATAATAAAACTATTGCATAACATTAAGGTCAAATGTGCAATTGGATAATTTTATTAAGAGCATTACATAAATAAATTAAGAATACTTTTTATAATTTTGGTAAAAATATCTCCGTTAAGTAATTATTTTTAGATTACATGAAGAAGGGAGTTTTTTACTTGAAGAGAAATAATTCTTATGGAGTGAGGAAGAGTGTTTTAAGAGAACTTGCAGAAGGCTTTTCTTGCATCCATGATAATTTCATGTACTTTCGTAAGTTATCAAAAAATGGAGATAAGATGCTAGGGGCATCTGAATGGCTTCTTGATAATATATATTTGATTGAAAGAGAATATAAAGCAATAAAAGTTGAAATGCCTATAGATTATTTCAGAGGGTTATCTTCCATAGGTGAAATTAATAATGATAAAGATCATGAAAATGAGGAATTGGTTCCACGTATTTTTATGGTGGCGAAAAATTATATTAATGCGGGAAATGAAATTGATTGCGATAAATTTATAAGTTATATAAATGAACTTCAAGGGAAGAATACAAACGAAAAGTCTTTTAATAAGGATAAGATTTTTACAATGGGAGAATTATGGGCATTTCCTCTCATGCTGAAGATAGCAATTATTATAAACTTATCTAAATATACTAATGAACTTGTTAATATTCAAAAGGAAATTATAAAAGGAAAAAATTTAGCTGAGAAAGTTGTTGATGCCATTAACAATAATAAATTGGATGATGAGATCAGCAGTATTTTTTCTGAGGGCAAAAATATAAGCAATTTATTCTTAAGAGAATTTTTTAGAGTTTTAAGAGATAATTCCATAGAGGATAAACGAGTTGATAAGTTTATAGAATCTAAGTGGAAAATGAACACTGATTTAGAAAGTAATAATATTAAAAGTGAATTGCGGGAAGAATCCTTAGAAAGGCATATTGGTGAATACATAACCTCTATTAGAAAAATAGAAGGAATAAGCTGGAGAAGGTTTTTTGAAAGCACTTCTTTAGTTGAGCAGATTCTAAAAAAAGATCCAGAAGATGTTTATAATAAAATGGATTTTGAATCTAAGGATTATTATAGGCATAAACTTGAGAAAATAGCTAGAACTGCTGGAATGAATGAGATTGATGTTGCAAATTATATCTTAGGATTTGCACAAAATAGCAAAGATAATAAGGAAGAAAGTTATAAATGTCATATTGGTTACTACCTAATAGATGATGGGGTAAATGAGTTAAAAAGATACAGCAATAATATAAGAACTGTGATTTCAGAAAATGTATATGTATTGTCCAATATTCTTGGGACAATAGGCTTGAGTTTTTTGATTTTGTTTGTGAGTACCTTACTCGGAGCTGTCTATACTAGGATGCAATATATGCTTTCGTTCCTAGTTCTATTAATTCCGGTAAACGAAATCGTAATTGCTCTTACTAATTATACTGTGAGCAAAATTGGTGATATAAGATTAGTTCCTAAATTAAATTGCATTGAAGGAATTCCTGATAAATATAAAACAATAGTTGTAATTCCGGCAATAGTAAGTTCAAAAGAAAAGATTCAGGAACTTATGAAAAAATTAGAAGTAATTTATTGTGGTAATAAAGATAAAAATTTATATTTTGCTTTGCTTAATGACTTTTCAGATTCTGAGTATGAAAGCGTAGAAAAAGATGATGAAATAATTAAATCTGGAATAGAATGTGCTAGACGCTTAAATGAAAAATATTATAACGACTTTATGAATGATAGTGAAAGTAGATTTTTCTTTTTGAGCAGGCAGAGGATTTATAATAAGAAGCAAAGAGTATATATGGGAAAGGAAAGAAAACGCGGAAAATTGATGGAGTTTATGGCTCTTATCAGAGATAGAAAGGATCATACATATAATGTTCTTAGTGATAACATAGAAATACTTAAAGATGCTAAATATTTAGTTACGCTGGACGAAGATACTTTTATGCCAAGAGAAAGCATCTTTAAACTTATAGGTGCTATGAGCCATGTTTTAAATATTCCACACATAATAGGAAACAAGGTAGCTAGGGGATATGCAGTAATGCAGCCTAAAGTAAGTATAAGTTTAGAAGCTAAAAATCAGACTTATTTTTCGAAAATCTTTGGAGGAGAAGAAGGTGTAGATGGGTATTCAGTAGCTTATTCTGATACTTATCAGGATTTATTTGGGGAAGGTTCTTTTACGGGTAAGGGAATAATATGTATAGACGAATTTTATAAGGCACTGCATAATTCTATAAAAGATGATACGATCTTGAGTCATGATCTACTTGAAGGTGGTCTTGCAAGATGTGCACTTTTAAGTGATGTAGAATTTATTGATGGATATCCTGGATCCTATGAGGCTAGCTCCAGAAGACTGCATAGATGGGTCAGAGGAGACTGGCAATTAATAGGCTGGCTATTTTCAAATAAAATGAGTTTATTATATAAGTGGAAGATATTCGATAATTTAAGGAGAAGTTTACTGGCACCTAACTTACTTCTTACTCTTATTTTATCCTTGACTGTCTTAAATAATGGAAGTCAAATTGTATTACTTGCTTTTTTAGCATTAATAGTACCTTTAGTATTTACAGTAACGGATTTCGTTGTAACGCCTAAAAATAAATTAATGGGAACATTTAAGACCTTTGACCAGATGGTGTTAATAGTAAGTTTTATTCCTTATCAAGCTTTTTTAATGCTTCATGCAATAATAGTAACACTATTTAGAGTTCTTATTTCTAAAAGAAATCTTTTAGAATGGCAATCAGCAGATCATGTGGAGAAAAAAATAAATAATGATTTTACTAATTACTTAAGGAGGATGTGGATTTCTCCGGTAGTTGGAATAGTAGTACTTTATTTATCACTATATAGTTCTCTTGGAGCTATTGCTTATAATATAGTGGTTGCTGGCCTTTGGATTGTCGCTCCTTACTTCGCTTATTTTATAAGTAAGAAGATACCAGAAAGAAATAAAAATCTTTTAAGTAATGATGAAAAAACATTCCTTAGAAAAGTTTCAAGAAGAATATATGCATATTACGAGGATTTTGTTAATGAAGAAAACAATTATTTAGCACCAGATAACTATCAGGAAAAACCACTTAAGGGCGTTGCCCATAGAACCTCTCCAACCAATATTGGTATGGGTATTACCTCTAATATTGTTGCATACGACCTAGGATATATAACCATGACAGAGTTTGTTGATAGAACAGAGCTTATATTAAATAGCATGAAAGGTCTGCAAAAAGTAAATGGCCATTATTTAAACTGGTATGACACGAAAACAAAAGAGCCCTTATGGCCGAGATATGTATCAACCGTTGATAGTGGAAATCTTCTAGGAGACTTATGGCTGCTAAAAGAAACTTTAAATGAACTTAAAAGCAATAAAGTAATAAGAACTAAAGAGGTAATAGCTTTAAATGATATTTATAAGATAATTGAAGATGAAGATTCTTTTCTTAAACTTAAATTTTCATCACATATAAATATTGGAGAATATTTTAAAACCTTAATCGAGATCTCATTTAAACTTAATGAGTTAAAGGATAATGAAAATATATTGGGGGGAGCATCAAAGGAAAATGATTATAATAAAAATGGGGCAAAGCCTGAAAATAAAGAAACAAGGTATTGGATTAACAAGCTTATAAATGAGGTTAATAGGAAAATAGAGTATTACAATCTCATGTTTGACGGCTTAGAAAATATATATAGCAGAGAATTTTTTGAGGGTGTTCCGAGTATTAAAGAATTAGTAAAGAGATGCGAGGAAGTAAAAAGAAAAAATGGGGATAACTTTAAATGTTCCTTAGGACAAAAGATTGATACCTTAAGAAATTACATAAATAAAATAAATCATTTAATAGAAGATATTGATGGTATCTCAAAGGAAATGGACTTTAATTTTCTTTATGATAAAACCAGAGGTTTGTTTTCTATTGGATATAATGTAGAAGAGAATTCACTTGGAAATTCATATTATGACCTATTGGCATCAGAATCAAGAATAGCATCTTTTGTTGCTATAGCTAAAGATGATGTGCCTTCGTCTCATTGGTTTAAGCTTGGAAGAGCGATGACGAATGCATTTCACAGCCACTCTCTTGTATCTTGGAGTGGGACTATGTTTGAATATTTTATGCCTTCACTCATAATGAAGAATTACCCAAAAACTTTACTCAGTCAAACCTATAGGGCTGTAATAAAAGCTCAAATAAGTTTTGCAAAACAAAAGAAAACTCCTTGGGGAATATCAGAATCTGCATTTTATGAATTTGATCCTTCTGATAATTATCAATATAAGGCGTTTGGAGTTCCAGGACTAGGCTTAAAGAGAGGTCTTGAAGATGATCTTGTAATATCCCCATACTCAACTTTAATGGTTCTTCCTTTTGCTAAAAATACTGCAATTAAAAATCTTAGAAGGCTTGAAGATATAGGAGCTTTAGGACGATATGGGTTCATTGAAGCTTTGGATTATACTAAAGCAAGAAGTGATAAATATATAATGACACTTTCAGAAAATGAAGCTGAATTAAAAGTTGCAAATAGTACTTTAAATAACAATAATATATCAACAGCTGAAGAAAATTATGCACAAAATGTGGATAAGTATGAAGAATCTGTGGATAACCTCCTAAAAAGCGTGGATAATGTAAGGGATAAAAAAGAAGGTTATATTGTTGAAAACCATGTGAATAATGTTGATAATGTGGATGATTTTGAGGAAAATAACGAAAAACATATAAATAATGCGAATATCAGAGGCTCTAAGGTTTTAAGTTATCCACAAAGCATTAACAAAGTTATGACTTACATGGTACATCATTTAGGAATGTCACTCATGTCTTTGGATAATGTATTGCTAAATAATATATTAGTTAATAGATTTCATGATCTGCCAGAAGTTAAGGCGACTGAACTCTTATTAAAGGAAAGAATACCACAGTATGTAACATTTGAAAGAAATGAAGATTTTTCTATAAAGAATAGATATTTTAAGGGAGAAGTATTAATTCCAAGGATATTCGAAAAAGTAAATCAAGATAGTCCACAGTTTTTGTTATTAAGTAATGGAGACTATTCATCCATGATTACAGTGGGTGGAAGCGGATATTCAAAGAAAAATGATACTATGCTTTATAGATGGAAAGGAAATTCAACAAGCGATGATAGTGGAGTTTTCTTCTATATAAAGAATTTAAATTCTAATGATTACTGGAGCTCAACTTATGAACCTTGTAAGAGTTCTGGAGATAAATATTTAGTAGAATTCAATTTAGATAAAGCAA
Source organism: Clostridium sp. DL-VIII (assembly GCF_000230835.1). Lineage (NCBI taxonomy): Bacteria > Bacillati > Bacillota > Clostridia > Eubacteriales > Clostridiaceae > Clostridium > Clostridium sp. DL-VIII. The sequence goes on along the minus strand of NZ_CM001240.1, from coordinate 6,138,453 downwards.
AGTTTAGCAGAAAAGATGGTAACATTGAAACTGAAATGGAAGTTGTACTCTCTTCAGAAGAAAATTTTGAAGTAAGAAAGCTCACTTTAAATAATTTGAGCGATAAAGGAAGAAGTGTTGAGATAACAAGTTATATAGAAATAACTTTAGCGGCCTTTAGTGCAGATGCAGTCCATCCAGCCTTTTCTAATTTATTTGTTCAGACTGAATATGATTCAGAAGAAGAGATACTTATAGGCAGCAGAAGACCAAGAGTTAAAGATGGAAAGATTCCTTATGTCTTCCACAAGGCAGTTGTTAATGGTGAGCTGGAAGGAAGCTTATCCTATGAAACTTCTAGGCTAAATTTTATAGGCAGAGACAGGGAATTAAAGAATCCATTGGTCATGGATAATGATAAAGCTTTAAATAATACAGTGGGAACAGTTTTAGACCCTATAATGAGTATGCGTACAAGGATTAGATTAGAAGCAAAATCTAAAAGAGAAATTTATTATATTACAGGAATATGCGATTCAAAGGAACAGGTGCTTGAAATATGCAGAGAATATAATGACTATAAAAAACTTGATATAGTATTCAAGAATTATAGCATAAGTACACAGCTTGAGCTTAAGAATTTAGGAATAAGAAGTGCAATGGCTAATGCTTTCCAAAGTGCTGCAAGTAATATATTCTTCTTAAGCAGCAGCAGAGAAAACAGAGAAAATTATATTGAGAATATTTCAAAGCATCAAAAGGATTTATGGGCTTATGGCATCTCAGGAGATTTACCTATTATAATGTTATTTATTGAAAAAGGAGAAGATGTAAACATAGCGTTTACTGCTGTAAAATTTCATCATTATTTAAAACTAAAAGGAGTTAAATTAGATTTAGTTATATATAATAATGAGGAAGTTACTTATGAAGCACCCCTTCAAAAAAATATAATGGATATAATAAGAACTTCTAATGAAAGAAATTCCCTAAACAAATCAGGTGGAATCTTCGTGCATACTAAAGCCACTATGGATTCTGAAACTAAAGATTTATTAATAGGAATCTCAAGGATATATTTAGATAGCAAGAATAGTCTAAATTCCTATGTATATTCAGAGAAAAATTTAAATACTTATATGAATTTAGATGCAGAAGGTTTAGATTCACGTATAGCCCTTAGAAACAATTCAAGGTTTATAGATAAATATAAGAAGGAAGAAAATTCAGAGGATATATCAAAGCAGGAAGAGTTAAAGGATATACAAAAGGAAGAAACTTTAAGGGATATACCATATGAAGTATATGATAATGATGAAGAAGTAATAAATAACTATGACTTGATTAAAAATACTAAGGGGCCAGAAAAACAACATGATTTGAGCAGGAAGAATGAAAAAGTAAATGAGCCGGAAAGCTACAAAAATAATATGAAGAAGGCTGCTAACGAAATTGCTGAGGAGTTGACTTTAGAAGTTGATAAATATAAAGATAAGCAAGTTAATAGAGATGAAGCCGAAAATTCAATTAATATAGGTTATAACCATGAAGCTGAAACTTCAATTAACATGGGTTGCAACGATGAAGCTAAACCTTCAATTAATATGACTTTTAGCGATGAGGTTAATGAGGATTTTAAAATAGAAGATTTAGATTTCTTTAATGGATTTGGAGGCTTTAATAAAAAAGATAATAGTTATGTGATTAAACTATCACATTATAAGAATACTCCAGCACCTTGGATTAATGTTATTTCTAATGAAGATTTTGGATTTCACATATCGGAAACAGGTTCAGGTTATACTTGGTGTGGAAATTCAAGAGAAAACAAGATAACACCTTGGAGTAATGATTATATTAGAGATCCAGCCGGAGAAGCTCTTTATGTCAGAGATAATAATTCTGGTGAGTATTTTTCAATAACACCAAAACCAGTTAGAGACTCAGGAGATTATATAATAAAGCATGGTTTTGGATATTCAGAATATAAGCATACAGCCTATGAGCTTAAAGGGAAACTTGAAGTTTTTGCACCTAAAAATGAAAGAATAAAGCTTCAAAGGGTTACCTTGGAGAATTTAAGTAATGAGGATAGAGAACTTTCATTATTTTACTATGCAAAACTCGTTCTAGGAGTTTACGAGTATGATAGTGCAAGATATATTTCTACATATATAAAGAAAAATCAAGGCAGCGGGAATGAAATTAGTAATGGATTCATAGGAGCGCATAATCCTTATAGTGAGTACTTTGGAAAATTAAATGCTTATTTAACAATTATAGGTGGAGAAGAAACAAGTTTTACTGGAGATAATAAGGAATTTATAGGGATTGGTGGGGAAACAGCTAAGCCACAGGCATTAAGCAGTAAGAGTTTAAATAATAAATTCGGGGGGATTTATGATCCATGCTTGGCAGCTCAAACTACTTTTAAATTAAGAAAAGGTGAAAAGAAGGAATTAGTAGTTTTATTTGGCCAGGATGAAAAGGATAATATAGCAAAATTCATAGAAAAATACAGTAATTTTGCAAATGTAGAAGATGAATTAGATAAAGTAAAACAATATTGGAGACATTTCCTTGGAAATATACAAGTTAAGACACCAGATAAATCTTTAGACCATCTTTTAAATGGATGGCTTTTATATCAAACCTTAAGCTGTAGGTATTTAAGCAGAAGTGCATTTTATCAAAGTGGAGGAGCATATGGTTTTAGAGATCAGCTTCAGGATTCCATGTCTCTTGGAGTTGTAGAGCCTGAAATACCAAAAGCACAGATTTTAAGAAGTGCATCAAGGCAATATGTAGAAGGAGATGTACAGCATTGGTGGCATCCAGTTGTTAATTCTGGAATAAGGACCAGATTTAGTGATGATCTTCTATGGCTTCCTTATGTAACTGCAGAATATGTTAATTCTACAGGAGATTATGATATTTTAGATGCAAAAGCTCCTTATCTTGAAGATGAACCTTTAAGAGAAGGCGAAGATGAGAGATATACAATAGTTAATCAATCTTCAAAGGAAGGTACCATATATGAGCACTGTTTGAAGGCCATAGAGAAAAGCTTAAAATTTGGAATTCATAACATTCCTTTAATGGGCAGCGGAGATTGGAATGATGGAATGAGCACTGTTGGAAATAAAGGAAAAGGAGAAAGTGTATGGCTTGGATGGTTTTTGTACTCCATTTTAAACAGCTTTATTGAAATTTCAGAAATAAGAAATGATCTGGAAACAAAAAAACACTATGAAGAAAGAAAAGGCTTTATAAGAGAAAATTTAGAGAAAAATGCATGGGATGGAGGCTGGTATAGGAGAGCGTATTTTGATGATGGAACTCCACTTGGTTCAAGGGAAAATCCAGAATGCCAGATTGATTCCTTAGCTCAAAGCTGGTCCATAATTTCAGGAGCCTTTGATGATGAATACAAATTTGAGCCTAAAGTAGATAGTAAAACAAGAGCAATGGAAGCAATGGAAGCTGTTGATAATAATCTTGTTAAGAGCGATAAGGGTATGATTTTGCTGCTTGCACCACCATTTAGTAATTCAGAATTAGAACCAGGTTATATAAAAGGTTATGTACCAGGAGTAAGAGAAAATGGAGGGCAGTATACTCATGCAGCCGTATGGGTAATCTTAGCTTTAACTAAGCTTAAGCTTGGAGATAAGGCAGTCAAATACTATAATATGATAAATCCTATAAACCATTCAAAGACAGAATTAGAATGCATGACTTATAAAGTAGAACCATATGTAATGTCAGCGGATGTTTACATAAAGGAGCCTCATGCAGGAAGAGGAGGCTGGAGCTGGTATACAGGAGCTTCAGGCTGGATGTATAGGGTTGGAATAGAAAATATTTTAGGCTTAAGAAAAGTAAAAGATAAAGGATACAGCATAAATCCATGCGTTCCAAAAGATTGGAAGGAATTTGAGATAAAGATTACAAATGAAAAAGAAGAATATATTATAAAAGCTTCTAGATTAGAGGAGAATGCTGAGCTGGATATTGGAAGTAATACTAAAGTAGTGATTAACGGAGAAGCAGTAAAAGATAATATAATTCCAAGGAATAAGGGTAAATTAGATATAACTGTATACTTTAATTAGTTAGCAGTTAAGAACTGAACTACCAATTAAAAAAGAAGAGCTTTTAAATTAGTTAAAAACTAATTAAGGGCTCTTTTTTTGTTCATTTAACAAACCTGTAAATCCTCATAAAATGAAGGATTTCTTTGCTTGTTTTTAATTATTTTAGTTATGCTTAATTCGTATTTTTACACATAATGCGAAAAATGTTTTTACGCAAGTAGCTTGCTACTGTTGCTTTTGTTACAATTTGCAGTAAACTACCATTTTCCTCATTTAGCTTATTTAAGGCTATAAGTGCAGGAACAGAAAGAAAATATCTATCTAAAAGTAGAATTGATTTTTCCACTAAAGTTTTTTTGATTGAAAAACCATTTTGAATCATTTGAACAATATGAGATTTATGTTGTTCTTAAGACTATATCCAGTTTCGGATAGTTTTAACACCATCTTTGAGATTAATTAAAAGAGGAAGACAGAACATCTTTGTGTTATTTCCCGCAAGCATGCCTATACCACCAAACATATATTTTCCTTTTTAAGAATAAAAAGAATACTTGCAAAAAAATAAATAAGATATAGCGTTTAATACTTGAAAATATACGTTTAATGAAAAATATATTTACTTAATTTTGATATTGTGAGAATATGTGGTTAAGGCAACTGAATAGGCACAATAAATAATAAAGTATTAGAGAAGCATGTTTATGGAGTGTACCAAATATCAAGAGAATGATTATTATAATAAATTTGTCAATGGTAATTTCAATCAATGTTTAAACAGTAGTGAAATTTATTATTTATAAAGAATAAATAATAAAGTTTTTATTGGAAGAAGGTGAAATATTATTAATTTAAATAATATATACGATTCTAAATATGAACATTTATATATATTAATTGCAAAAGGAATAGAAGAAAAAGAAAAATTCAGTGGATTAGCTCATGTTGGCGAACATGTATGCTTAATGCCATATTATAGTATATTAAAAAAGCCATCTTTAAAATATGCATATGGCTATACATGTTTGGATCATGCATGTTTATATTATACAGCAATAAAAGAAGAAAAAGAATGGATTAATTATATAGATGATTTGATAGAGAATGGAGATATAATAAATACTCAGAATGTAGAAAGAGCAAAAGTTCAAGTGATAAATGAATGTATTGGTATGGAAAAAATCACTATTGAGAGAGAAAAAATAGTTAGATTTGTAACAGAAAATAGAATTGGTTATTTTGCTATGGGAAAAATTGATGAGATTAGCAAAATAACATACAAGGATGTTGAAGCTTGGCTAAATGATATAAAAAGAAAAAATATATTTTATAAAATTCGGTTCAATGAAAAAAGAGAAATACAAGAACAAGTGAAAGCTATAATTGAAAAAGATAAATTAGCTAAAAAAATAAAAATAAGTGAATGTATATTCGATAAAGATATGGTTTTACATATTAATGAAATAGAAGATAAGAAATGTACAATCGACCTATATTTTAAAATAAATAATATTTTAAGTATAGAAGAATCAATAATTAAAGAGTTTATATTATGTTATTTACAATATCTATGCCAAAAATATTTTCATACTGATACTTATGTAAAGGAAAAATATTTTACTTATTCAGAGAGATATATAGTGATTACTGTAATTGATATCACTGTAGATACTTCAAATAATACAGCAAATAAATTAAGAAGATGTTTAGAGAAAAGAAATACTGTTAAAGAATTATTCTATTATAAAAAATTCTTTTATAAGTATATAAAAGAATGGTCTTTGCAAGATGAAAGTAATGAGGATTGGATCAATAAATTTTACAACTATGTATTGTATGATATACCAATTTTTGATTTGAAAAATGTTTTGGAATTAGCAGATGTCATAGATGAAAGAATATTTGAACATTTAGATTATATTACTCATCAGCCAATAAAAATAGTTATAAAAAATGCGAGAAAATCTAAAAAATAAATAATATCTGTTATGGAGTGATGTAATGAGTGATAAATTGAATTTCAAGCAGAAGTTAATGCTATTGAGAAAAGCTATTTATATACTACTGTCTGCTTCACCAATATATTTAATACTAATATTCGGTGTAAGTATTTTAACAGGTTTAATTGCACCTATTAATTTATTAATATGGCAGAAGTTTTTAGATGTAGTAGTAATTATGATTTCACAAGAAAAATGGTTAAATATAGGAATTGAATCGTTGATATTGCTATCAATAGTTACACTACTAGGATATTTATTAAATGGAATTTTACAATATATCAAACAGACATATGGCGATTTGTTAGACTTGCATATTACTGAAATGATATTGAAGAAAAGTTTGAAATTTTCCATGGAAATGTTTGATGATTCAGACACATATAATCATATAAATATGGCTATATCTCATACATCACAAAATTGTTTGAGTCTATTAGATTCAATATCAGAATGCATTTATTCTATTATTAAAGCAATCGGGGTTATAGTTATAATAATACAATTTGATTGGAAGGTCGTTATTGTAAGTGTAGTTTCAGCATTACCAGCATTATATATTTCTTTAAAAACAAACACATATTGGTATAATGTATTTTTTGAACGTACAGAAAAATTTAGATTAATTAATTATCTAAAAATGATATTAATTAAAAACGAAAATATTAAAGAAATAAAGTTGTATGGAATTGGGCTTAAAATAGTACAAATTATAAAAGATAATTATCTAAAGTTCTTAAAGAATGATAAAAAAGCTAGGAAAATCCTATTAGCAAAGAAGGTATCAGCTCAAGGATTAGATGAAATAATTTCGACTTTTCTTAAAGTTTGGATTTTAATATTATCTATTGAAAGTAAATGTAGTCTGGGAACTATTGTGTTATATTTTAATGCACAAGATAATTTAAAATCATCAATTATCGAATTGTCAAATCAAATTTCTGTATTGCATAATAGTATTTTATATCTAAGATCACTAGATGTTATAGAAAAAACAAATATTCAAGCCGATGAAATTAATAGAAGAATAGATTGTAAAATTTCGTGTATTGAATTTCAAAATGTTTCATTTAAATATCCCCAAAATCAAAAATTTGCATTAAAAAATATAAATTTTAAATTCGAAGTTGGAAAGACATATTCTATTGTAGGTCTTAATGGTTCAGGAAAAACAACTTTAATTAAATTGTTGTTAAAGTTATATAAACCTACTCTGGGAAAAATATTGATAGATGGAATTAATCTGCAAGAAATTAATGATGAAGAATACTATTCAAATATTAGTGCTATTTTTCAAGATTTCATAAAATATCCATTCAGCATACATGATAATATTGCAGTAAGAGGTAATAAAAAGAAAGAAACATATTTTTCTAAGGCAGTTAATATAGCAGGTATAAAAGATTTAATTGATGGGTTACCATTTAAAGAAGAAACATTATTAATGAAAGATTGGAAGTATGGAACGGATATATCTCAGGGGCAGTGGCAAAAAATAGCGATAGCAAGATGTTGTTATTGTGATAGTTTAATATGTATATTTGATGAACCATTTTCATCTATTGATGTAGAAGCAGAAAATCATATTATTCAACAAATAAATTCTAATAAAAAAGAAAGATTGGCAATATTTATTACACATAGGTTTTCGAGTATATCATTAGCAGATGAAATAATAGTTATGAAAGAAGGAGTAATTCTTGAACAAGGTAAACATATGGAATTAGTAAATAATAAAGGACTTTATTATGAGTTATATTCTACACAGACAGATAAGTTGAATAAATCTGTAGATAATGCATGTTAGGAGGAAATGAAATGAAATTAACATTAAACAATATCTGTAAAAATTTTTCAGGTAAAAAGGCTGTAGATAATGTTAATATAGAAGTTTCTAATGGAATATGGGGACTAATTGGGGCTAATGGTGCTGGAAAAACAACATTAATGAATATTATATGTGATATATTAAAACCTAATAGTGGTGCTATTTATTTTGAAAACCAACCTGTGCTAAAGCTAGGTGGTGAATATAGAAGTATTCTTGGATATTTACCGCAAAATTTTGGCTGCGATGGAACATTTACAGTAAAGGATTATTTGGAGTATATGGCAGGATTAAAAGGCGTACCTTATGTAAAGGCAAAGAAACAAATTAATAAGTTAATTGAAGTATTAAGTTTAACAGAATATACAAAGAGGAAAGTATGTCAATTATCAGGTGGAACAAAAAGAAGGGTAGGAATAGCACAAGCATTATTAAACAAACCTAAAATATTAATATTTGATGAGCCAACAGCTGGGCTAGATCCAGGAGAAAGAATTCGATTTAGACAGCTTGTATCGGAGTATGCAAAAGATAAAATAGTTATTATATCAACTCATATAGTATCGGACATTGAAAATATATCAACAAAAAATATCATTATGAGGCAAGGTAAAATTATATCAGTTGGAAATCGAGAAAAATTAATAAGTAATCTTATAGGTAAAATATGGACTGCCTATGGTACCGAAAATGAAGTTAACTCTTTATTGAAACAAGAAAATATTATTAACATTCATTATGGGGATAATAATAAATTAGAGGTAAGATATGTTAGTGATAATCAAATATTTGAAAATGCGCAAAGCTGTGTTCCTACTTTAGAAGATGTATATTTGTGGGAGTTCAAAGAAGAGATTAAAAATTATAAGTTAGGGTGAGGAAATATGTTAAGACTTATTAAATTAGAATTGAAACATATATTAAAAATGCGCAATACTGTAATTATTTTCTTTATTTTGATAATATTATCACTTGGTTTATCTATTCTTTCAACGTATGGAGAAAATGGATATGTACTGAATAATAATCAATCTACAACATTATCAGGTCTAGATGCTGTGCATAATATACAACAAGTTCAAAAAGAAACAGAGTTATCTGGAAAACATTTAGCTGATGTTTTTGAAAAGCAGAAAGAAATTTACAAAAAGTATGGTGAGTCTACTCCAGATGATGTGTTTGTAAAAGATGTATATCCTTATAGTGGTGAGAAAAGCTTAATACAGTGGGTTTACGGTATAGATGTTAATTATAATTATTCTAAAATATATGACAAGCTATCTGGAAATGATATATCGAAATTTTATGATAAACTCAAAAATTCTAGAAATGAGTATCTTGGTCAGCAGTTAAAAGGAAATACAAAGGCATATGAATTAGAACAAAAAAGAGCAGAAAAAATAGACATACCATTTTATTATTATCCGAGAGTAGGTTGGGATTCTGCACTTGATAAATTGGGACTAAGTATGAGGATAATTACATTTTTATGTTGTACATTAGCAGTACAATTATTCTCTGGTAATTATCAGAATGGAGCTGATGTTGTTTTTAGAACAACCAAACATGGTAGGAAAGCACTTGCATTATCTAGAACTATAGCTATGTCAATAGTTGGAATTATTTTGTATATAGTTTATATGGGAGGATATACATTATCATGTGCTATGCTTTTTGGCGTGAAGGCTCTGAAAGATCCTATACAACTTATAAGTATATTTTCATGTAGTCCATATACAATTGGACAAGTATTTATGCAAACAATTTTACTAGGGATAATCTCTGTGATTTCAGTGATCATTATTACATTATGTATATCTTCTAGAATTAAGTCACCAATATATGCTTTGGCATTTTCTATTGCTATATTAATAGCACCAATTATTATTCAAAGTATGCCTAGTGCACCAAACTTAGTTTATTTTATAGGGGATCTTTTTCCAAGTAGTGGGATAGATATTTATGGAGAACTTGTGAGATGTAATTACTATTATTTTATTAGATCTCCATATGTAATAACTGCTGCAGCAATATTGAATATAATTTTAGGAGCTTTTTTAACAAGATATTTTTATGAGAAGTATGAAGGAGGAAGGTAAATGATAAGTATTAATAGTTTAATTAAAGAAAAAGAAACAGGAGATATCTATAGATTAGGGGCTACTTTTTCTACTGATAAAAGCGATTATTTATATGATACGGGCACAGGTAAAGTTGTTCAGTTGGATGATGAAAGTTCACCATTTATTACTGGATTGTTTGATGAAAATATTTGTGCATCACAACTTAGAAATATAGCTGATGAAAATAAAAATATAGATAATGTTACTGATTTTTTTAACGAAGAAAATTTGCTTTGTAATTCAGAAATAAAGCATTTCATACCTTTAGAAAATAAAATTAAAGAAGAAAATTTGCAAATGGAGCAATTAATAATTGAATTGACAGGTAAATGCAATTTGAGATGTAAGTATTGTATTTATAATGATTATAATGATGGAACTAGAAATTTTAACACTGAAAGTATAGAATTTGAAACTGCAAAAAAAGCAATTGATTATATATATTTACATCGTAGCAATAAGAGATTAGCTATAACTTTTTATGGTGGAGAGCCATTAGTAAAATTTGATGTAATGAAACAGTGTATAGAATATTCATTAGAGCATCTCAAGGACTGCAATTTAAGCTTTTCATTGACTACAAATTTAACATTAATTACAAAGGAAATAGCAGATTACTTGGCACGCATTCCTAATTTAAGTATTGTTGTGAGCTTAGATGGGCCAGAGGAAGTTCAAAATACTGCTAGGGTATATGTCGATGGTAAACCGACATTTAAAGATGCATTTAGAGGCCTTAAAATATTATCGGAAGCGATTAATAAATACAAAAATACTACTATCACAGTTAATGCAGTTTTATTGCCACCATATACAGTAGAACGTTTAGAAAAAATAAATAGATTTTTTGAATCCTTAGATTTCTTGTCAGATGACACAGAAGTACGAGTTACTTATCCATCCCAAGGTACTGTGCCTGAAAGCTATTTTGATGAATTAAAAAATAAAGGTTATGATGACTATCAGATTGCTGATGGATGGTTTGATTGGGCAATTAAGAAGACTAGAGAAAGTGTTTCTAATCATAAGACACATAATATTTATTCATATGTTTTAGAAGCTTCACTAACTCAAATACACAATAGAATCTTAAGAGACAAGCCATTAGACCTGTATTATTATAATGGATGTTGTCTTCCAGGTCAAAGAAGATTATATGTTTGTACAGATGGCAACTATAAAGTTTGTGAACGTATTGGAGATTCGCCAGTGATAGGAAATGTAGATACTGGTTTAAATGAGGAAGCAGTTAAAAAGTATTATTTAAATAAATATGAAGAGGAATCCATACAAGATTGCTCTAAATGTTGGGCTGTCCGTCTATGTGATATTTGCTATGCAGATTGTTATGATGAGTCTGGAATTGATATTGAGAAAAAACGAAACATATGTAAAAATTTAAGGAATAGATATCTATCTTGGTTAGTTTATTATCATCAAGTTTTAGAAGATTATCCAGAAAGAATAGGTCAAATATCCAAAATAGAAGTCAACTAATAATTAATTGCATGAAAAATAGACAATTATTAATTAAAATATGAGAGGAAGTTTTTAGTATGAAAATAGTTAATCCATTAAACAGAAGACCAGAAACAGAAGAAACTATGGTAATGGGAGGATGTCATTGTTATTGCAACAGTGGAAGTAGTAGCACATACAATGTATCATGGTTCCCAGGAATGCCTAGTTGTGAATGTAATTGTAATTCTAAAAATAGTGATGACAATTATAGTGTAGCATTTAAAGCAGGTCATTAATTTTTATAAATAAATAGATAATTGTCTATTTTCAGATACTACTTACATAAAGTAAGTAGGATATAAAAAAGTATCCTTATATATTTATTATATACAAGGATACTTTTTTTATTCATAATTTTATATTAAATTAGAAAGATAATGTGTAAGCGGTGGAACATCTACCGTATTGAAAAAAATAGCTTCTTTTGCAATTTTTTTATGATTTAATGTATAATATAAAGCCTTTCTTAACGGCTTCTGATTTGTTAATGTTTTTCTGTCCATGCAAAAAAGGCATCCAGTATATTAAATGTCGAACAAGTATTGCTAGGTGCAGTTTGTCTTGTTGCTATAACTTGTATTATATTATAATTGGAGGAAAATACATTATGTCTGTTATAAATTATAAAAAAGTAATTAAGCGGAGCTTGCCTTGAAAAACATTTTCTAAAGTTGGCTAAAATTTTATTTAACAAATTCCACATAAATCTATAGTTAATCTACCAATATTATGATAAACTAATTTAAGTTGATTCTTTTGGTAGATTTTATCTCCTTTTTTTCTTGAGCAATTAAAAGGATACTATAAATTTACCTAAAGGGGTTAACTTTTTTTATAGAACTTTTGACTGTCCAGTCACTATAAATAACAGATCTACATTAAGTAAGGGGTAAATATCTATGAAAATGAAAAGAAAAAAGAATGATGCTGAAACAAAAGTAAATTCAAAAAATAATCTGGATAATGGAAGTAAAAGATCATATGAAAATACAACTATAAATAGAAGTTTAAAAAATGGCAGTATAAAACGAGAATTGCTATTTACAATGCTATCAATAGCTGTAGTTTTGACCTTTGGAATTATAATATGTGTGACTAGTATTTTATCCAGATATTATGATGATGAAATAAACAACAATAATCAAATTATAACAAATCTTATTTCTAAAAATGTATCAAGTTTTATGGATACAGCCTATAAAGTGACTGAGGATTTAGCATATAATTCTGATGTTGTACTAGGAAATAAAGATGCAAAAGAGAATGTACTTAAAGATAGTCAAAAAAGAAATCCATATTTTGAATTGCTATATATACAAGATCAAACAGGGATGCAGACTGGGAGATCATCAGGAGAGCTTGCTGATAGATCAGATAGATGGTGGTTTAGCCAATCTAAGAGTACACTAGCACCATTTGTATCTAAATCGTATTATTCAGTTTCATCTAAAAATCCAGTTACCTCAGTGTTTATTCCATTAATGGATGATAATAAATTTACAGGAGTAATGGGGGCCGATATTAATTTAGAAAAGCTCCAAGAACTAGTAAAAGAAAATTCAGATGAGAAATCAGGAAGGTATTCTTTCATAATAGATGGAGATGGTGTTGCGGTTGCTCATCCGGATGATGATGTAATACAGCAGTTATATAATTACAAAAATCAGACTAAAACAACAGGTGTTCAAGAAGGAAATCCTAAGGAAGAGCCAATTCAATTATCAGATGGAGTAAAAGAAATTATCGCACAGCTTACGGCTGGTAATTCTGGCAGTATTAAGTACAAAGAAGATGGACAAAACTATTATGCTTCTTATACAAATATTAAGCTTGATGGGAGCTCACAAAACTGGTCGGTTATTACAGTTCAGAAGGAATCTAGTGCAAAGGCAATAATAGATAAGGTAAGAGAAACTTCAATAATAGTAGGATTAGTTATCTTAGCTATAGCAGCTGTAATAATAGTATATGTTTCAAGAAGAATTTCCAAGCCTATAGCGGAAATATCAAACTTATTATCAATAGCAGCTACAGGAGATTTTACAGTGAAAGCTTCTATTAACTCTAAAAATGAAATTGGAGTTTTAGGAGAAAGTTTTAATGAAATGATACATAAAATTTCAGAATTATTAAATAGAACAAGAGCTCTAACCTATGATATTAAAGAAAGTTCTTCAATTTTAAATAGTAAATCTCAGGAAACTACAAGTGTAGCAAAAGAAATAAGTACTACTGCACAAGAAATAGCTGATGGTGCATGTAATCAAGCTAATGGGGCTGAAGAAAGTGCTAAGCTTGGTGAGCAGATGGAAACTGAATTTAATCAATTGGCAGAAAAAACTGAACTGATGATTAAGGAATCAATTAATTCGTCTAAAGCAATTGCTAACGGAATTATTAAAGTGGATGATTTAAAAACAAAAGCACAAACTACGGTAAATATTGTGGAAGAAACTCAAGGGAATATTGAAAATTTAAATGAAAAATCTAATAGCATAGAAGGTATTTTAGAAGCCTTAAAGGGCATTGCAGAACAAACTCAGCTGTTATCCTTAAATGCATCCATAGAAGCTGCAAGAGCTGGTGAGGCTGGTAAGGGTTTTGCAGTAGTAGCGGAAGAAATTCAAAAATTATCACAGGATTCAGCACAATCCACCAAAGACATAGGTAAAATAATTTTAGACATAAAACAATATATATTAAGCAGCGTTACAGCTATGAGGGAAGTGAAGAGTGTTTCAAAAGATCAGTTTGAATCTGTTAACGAGGTTAATGATGCTTTTAATAAGATTACAGAGGCAACTGATACAATAACGAATGCTGTAGATTATGTAGGGGATTTTGTTAAAAAAATGCATGAAAATAATAGTCATGTAGTCAATTCAATAAATAATATTGCAGCAATATCTGAAGAAACAGCAGCCTGCTCTGAAGAAGTGACAGCCTCAATTCAAACACAGACAGAAGCTATAGAAGAAGTTACTAAAGAAGCAGAAATGCTAAAAGAAAAAGCAGAACTTTTAGAAATAGAAATAGATAAATTTAAAATTTAAATAGTATGAATAATATTTAATAAATAATAAGCCAGAAGTACGCTGGCTTATTATTTTTATATGTATAAGTTTGAAAATTTAATATATAGGTTAAATTATTAATAAATAATTACTAAGATTATAAAGGTTGTTTGTAGAATATAAAGATGTCTTGTTGAAAATGCGATTAATTAAATATAGAATTATATTTGGCCAATGTAGAAGTTTGATTAAATCTCTAGATTGCGGGAGACGTAAATTTCTAATTATTAATTGAAATATAAGGAGTATATAAATGAGCACATATTACAAATATAAGAGAAATTTAGTTGATGTTATATTCATATTTTTAGGCTGCATGATAGCATCTTCAGGAGTAAATCTTTTTTTAGTGCATGCTAAACTTTTAAGTGGAGGGGCTACAGGTGTAGCGTTGATTTTAGAATACACACTTAAAGTTCCAGCTGGTATAGTGGTTTTCTTAATTAATGTACCACTGCTCATATTGAGTTACAAAAAACTTGATAGGTCATTTACTATTTATACTACAATAGGAATGCTTTGTCTTTCATTTTCACTTATGATAACAAAATCTTTTGCTTACTTTATAAATCTAGATGGGGATTTACTTATCTATTGCATTTATGGTGGAGTATTATGTGGAATTGGTTATGGATTAGTATTTCTAAGGCGTGGTTCTACAGGTGGAACTGATATCATAACAATGTTAATCAGAAAGAGATTTTCAAATTTTAATATAGGAAGCTTAGGCTTTTCTCTTAATCTATTAATAGTCATTGCTGGAGCAATAATATTTGGTATTCAACAGGCATTATATACAATTATTTCGTTATTCATTCAAAGCTTAGTTCTAGATAGAATGCTAAAAGGATTTAATAGCAGAAAACTGCTCCTTATATTAACAAGAAAAGAAGAAGAAATTATTGAATTTGTAATTAAAGATTTAAATCGTGGAATTACGTCTCTATTTGCAGAGGGAGAATATACCCATGATAGAAAGAAAATGCTTTATTGTATTGTAAGCTCTCATCAGATGATAGACTTAAAAAGTGCAATACACTCTATAGATCCAAGCGCATTTATAACAATAATCGATATATCAGAAGTTAGAGGAAAAGGCTTTTTAAATATATAACTCATGACTTAGGGACAATTGGATAAAAAACTTGTTATTTATCCGATTGTTCTTAAGAGTTAAGAGATGTTAATTAAAATAGATACATGTTTATTTAGTAGGATTAAACGTGTATCTATTTTTTTACATGAATATACGACTGAATAATGATAATATCATATGATTTCACTGGAAAATATGAATTAGGCATAATAATATTAAATTTTTTATAAAGATGGCTATTAATTAATATAAAAGTTATAAATATGGCATTGAACATTAACTCTAATTAATATAATATATCTATATATAGAAATATATGTTATTTATTATGTCATTTATAAAATAGTAGAGCAAAGCAACCTAAATAGCATAAAAGTACATTTCATTATTAATTCATTTTTAATAAGAGTTAAAACATTTATTTTCAAATGATAAGAATAACAGAAAGTTGGGGTATAACATTGTTTGATAATGAAATCATGAAACAAGGAGAAAGGTTAAAAAAGATAAGACAAGTAATTCTTGGAGCAACTCAAGATGAAATTTCAGCAGGTGTATGCACAAGAATAATGATAAGTTTAATCGAAAATAATAAGCAAAAATTAAGTTATAATTTAGCACAGGGAATTTCCGAAAATTTAAATAAAATTGCAAAAAAGAAAGGAATGAATCTATCATTAATTACGCCAAATGAGTTAATGATAGGAGAAGACGAACAAGCAAATTATGTTTTCCAAAATCAAATTTTGAAGGAATTAAAAGAAATTGAAATAATAGATTTGTTTGAACAGAAATTGCAGGCTGGAGAAAAGTTAATTGAAAGTTATAGCATTACAGATAATAACAAAATAGAGCTGTATAAATTAGCAGCTGATTTTTACTACTATAAACGTAGTTATTTTAAAAGTGAGCAGATGTGTGAGATTGGATTAAAAGTAAGCATTAATTCTCAAAATAGTTTAGAGGAAGTAACTTTTTATATATATAAATCCAGAAATAATATATTCACTGAGAATTACGCTAGGGCATTACAACAATTAGAGTACGCAGAAAAATTAAATAATGATATAGCAAACAATGATCTCTCTGTAATGATACTGCATTTTAGAGCATTGACATATAAAAAGCTAGGTGAATATGAGAGTTCTTTAAAGTATTTTGAAATGATAAAGCAGTTTGAAATTAAGGATTATAAGATGTTGTTAAGGATAAAAATGGTATATGCAAATTGTTTTAACGATTACCATAAGTTTGATGAAGCAGAAAAAGAATACAAGGAAACACTAAATATTGCTATGAAATATAATGATAAAGATTTTATAGCTCTTACTTACTTAAACCTCTCCGATTTATATTTTAATAAAAAGGATTATAAAACAGCAGCAATGCATATCAAAGAATCTTTAATATATAGTCTAAATAGTAAAGATCTTAATGAGATTTTATACTTTGCTGGAAAAGTGCTTAGACATGTAAATGAAGAGGTCGAGGGCTATCTTTTACAGGCATTAGAAGTATGTGAAAAAGATGATAAGGAGAACTTAAGTTTACTTGAAAAAGTAATTTATGAGTTGGTGCTTATTTATATAAAAAAAGAAGATAAGGAAAATTTAACGCTTATGGCAGATAAAGCAAAAGAATTAAATATAGATTATTCTTTAATCTACTTAGAGATTGGAGAGTATTACAGAGGTAAAAATGAAGAAAAAAGCAAATATTTTAGCAGGAAGTCAAGAGAAAAAATGAAGCAGATAAAAGGAATTTAAAATTTTTTTGTTTTCATTTCTAATATTATGTTATAATGTTAAATGAAGGATTTGTAGATTTAACTAAGCTTTTAGGGAGGAAAATTTATGAAAAAAATTATATTGGCAGTAATGGCAACATCAATGTTATTAACAAATGTTGCATTTGCGTCAACTAATGCTAACCATATTAAGAACACTAAAAATAACATAGTATCTAGTGTAAATAAAAATAATGTATTCCATGTAGATTCAGTAGATCCACATTAATAACAATAAAAGTTAGATAGTTGTGATCAAACTTTATCAAAAACTCACAAGAGTTGTTCCGTTATAATAAAGTTGTATTAAAGGGGTTGCGTAAGCAGCCCTTTATTGTTTTATATACTTCAAATTTCTCCATAAGATATTTTGAAGATTAATCTAGATATTAGATATAATATTATTTATCATAAGTGCTAAGCAATCACTGACTTTGGAATATTCATTAAATAGTGAGAGGTGATCCCATGAGAAATGTAAAACACGTTGTATTGAAACTATATCATCTGTAAAAAGATAAAAATTTACACAATATTTACATGAGTTAAGAATAGATATTGTCCATGTGATATACGATTGATTCTTAGCTTAAGTGTTTGTTATGTATGTTCAATGTAAGTTTGAAAAAATTTGAATTTAGAGTTATAATATCCCTTATGGGCAGTAGGCACAATCAAAAAATAATAGACCAGCATGTATATTTGGACTATTATTTATTTTCATGTGCTCTTAAGGAGGCAGCAGTAATATGCAAAAGAATATAAAGAAAGCATTAGTCATAATTCCAATGGTCTTTTTATTATGTATGTCGTTTGTTGGAACTATGGCAATGGCGGATGATAATGTAAATCAGACTAGTACGGTAGACAGCGGTAATAAACAAGGAAGCAGCAGTGAAAATGTGAAAAGTTCAGATTCAGAAGGTAAGGATGCTGTTAAAAATACGGAAACAACTCAAAGTAAGGATACAGCAAATACTTCTGAAAAAAATAATCAAGGAAAAAGTACAAGCTCTATAGATGAAAATGACAATCAAAACCAAAATTCAGAAACATCAACAATAGAAATTTTACCAGCATGGCAGAATTTACATTGGAAATGGTATTATGTTACTAAGGATGGAATATTAAAGAAAACGGGATGGTTTAAAGAAAAAGACGTAAATCCAAATGCAGATAATAGCAATGAATTTTATTTAGGAAGTGATTATTCCGCGACTATAGGTTGGAAAAAAATTGATGGTTCATGGTATTATTTTAACGAAGTTGGAATAAAACAAACTGGATGGCAATATGGTAACTATGGGTGGTTTTATTTGGATAAAAACGGGATAATGCAAACAGGATGGCTTAATGATAAGGGTTATAAGTACTATTTAAATGGTGATGGAATAATGTTATCAGGAAAGCAATACATAGATGGGAAATGGTATTTCTTTGCACAAGATGGAAGCCTAAAAAAAGGATTTTTCACTGATAATGGAATATCGTATTATTCAAAAGATGACGGAGAAATGGCAACTAATCAGTGGGTAACTACAAAATCAAATAAATATTATGTTAAAGCTGATGGTACTCTTGCAACTGGTTATGCAATCATAGATGGTCAAGCAGAAAATTTTGATTCTAATGGCAGGTATATAGGAACTGCAAAGATGAAAGATTATTTATTTGTTGAACATTTAAATGTTGGAGATGCGGATTGTGCGTTTATTAAGCTTCCAAATGGCGAAACTGTATTGATTGATACTGGAACTCCAGAATCTTCAGATAAGTTAGTTAGTTTTCTAAGAGGACAAGACCTAAAACAAAAGGATGGTAAGGGAGTAATTGATTATGTAATAGTTACTCATGCACATTCAGACCATATTGGTGGACTAGCTGCTGTATTAAGTAATTTCAATGTAGGTAAAGTATATATGCCTGATATTGCAAAAATGAAAAATTGGTATTCTGGTATAGAAGAAACAGCGGAAAATAGAAGTGATATAGAAATGATGAAATATGATTTTGAAGTTTATAATCGTGCAGTAGCAGCTATGAAGCTTAAAGACATGGAATTCATAACTCCAAAGCATGGTGAATTTGTAGACAAAGAGAAAATTTTACAATTCGTACAATCAGGTAAGGACTTTGGAGGAATTGGCTCTGATAAACTAGCACAATATTACTGGGGGATCAACGAAAATTCAGCCATCGTATATTTAAGTTATGGTGATTTACAAGAACTGTTTACTGCAGATATGGAATGGAATTCAGAAAAAGATTTTTGGACAAATGATTTATTGGGTGGTAGAAAAGTTGATGTACTTAAAGTACCTCATCATGGAAATGATACATCATCAACAGTAGATTTTCTTAGATACTTAAAACCAAACATAGGAATAATAAGTAGATCTAAAGAAAGTGCCAATGACAATGAGGCTCATAAAAATTTAGTCTCAAATGGAATTAACACATATGAAACAAGCGGCAGTGATGAAGGCATTTCAATATATACCACTAAAGATAATTGGACACTACAGCAAAAATAAAAGAAGGTATCTCAAAATGATTTTAATCATATTGAGATACCTTTTCTTTGGAAATAAGCACTAAATTAAAATGATAAACTTTAGTGCCTGAGTATTATGGGGTACATATAGTATTATTACCAACATCGCCATAGTTATTCATTTATTTTCTTGAATTATTTTAAAATTCCATAAGGAATTTTAATTGACAATTGACAATGCCCTAACTTATAATTTTTAACTATTTTGATAAACTGTAACTTATGAAGTTTATTAATCTATATCATCATCGTCAGGTAAAAGCATATCCTGTGTGTAATCAAATTCTGCGTTAGATATATTATTTGCTACAATAGGATCTGTTGCAGGATTTGGCATATTAATAGGAAAATCAACACCAGTAGCACTTTCAACATCGTTTTTATCAGGATGATAATTAGTTCTCATTTTTGGCAGATATGGATTATTAAAAGCTGCTTTATCATCATCTTTTACATTGGAAATAGATGAAATCTTTTTTTTACTCATAAAATCACTCCTAGTTTATTAAATGTCATATTTTTATACATCATATTGCAATTTACAATTAATATTTTAAAATTAACAATTATTGAAATCCTGAGTTAATTTAATGAATTTGGACTTGGTGGCTTAGGATGGCTTAAATTATTTGCATCTTCTATGCTTTCCTCACTTGGCTTATAATCATCCTTTGAATGAGGAAGATAAAGATTTTTAATTTTCTTCATATAAGAATCACTTGGATCTGATGCTGATGCATCAGTTAAATCTTCCATAGAATAATCTCCTGAAATTGGAGTACGGGATGCTTTTTTATTATCCATAATTAATCACTCCTAACTAGTAATTATTTGAAAAAATTAAAGTCATAAACTGCTTAAATTAAGACGACATAAAATTTGTCTATACTCTATTATTTGAAAAAACAGAGACGTTAATCCGTGAAATACTTGGATTTTGTGTTAAAATGATGGTAAAATTAAATTATAATGGCATGGAGGGAAGTATTATGAGCAAAATTATAAAACGAATAATTACAATTACACTTATCACAAGCACTTTTTCAACAGTTTTGAGTATATCACCAATAAAAGTATTCGACATTGCAGGAAAACCAGCTTATGCAGCTTCATATTCTCCAAGCAACGGAGAATTGAAATCCTTGAAGATTAAAGCTATTGATGGTGATACTCTTGATTTAAGAGATTCATATTATGGAGATGAAGTAAAATTAAATGATGATAAAGAATATTATACAAGGCTTACAGATGATAGTGATGGTATTAAAATAGATGCAAATGTAAAAGGCGATGATTACATAGTTAGAATTTTTACATCAGATAGTTCTGATGCAGTAGCCTATGAGCCAGGAGATGAAATTTTACTTGGAAAAGGTAATACTACAATATATGTAAGAACTTATGAATCATTATCAGCATTTAGAAAAGCAAAAGACCAAAAAAAAGATGTGACAGATTGTGATGAAGAATACACAATAAATGTTAAGAAGACTACGGATAGTTCTTATGAAGATGATACTCAAGATCCTATTTATTTAGAAGATATTGATTTAAGTAAAGGTGATATATCATTTTTAAAACAAAGGACAAGTTATGATATAAAGGTAGATTCTTCAGTTAGTGAAATAAAAATAACAGCAAAACCTGAAGATGAAGATGATAGAGTAAGAATAAATGGTTCATTAGTAGACTCAGATGATAACTATAAGAAAACCATATCTTTAGATAAAGGTGATAATGAAATTAAAGTAAAGGTAACTGATAATAAGGATAATCAAAGAACTTATACTTTAAATATAACAAGAGGAAATTCGTCAGATACAGAAGATGATATATATTTAGATGATCTTACTCTCAGTGATGGAGATATTGATTTCTCAGAGGATGAGACTTCATATGATGTAGATGTTGATGAATCAGTAAGTAAAATAACAATAGGTGCTGAGCCAGAAGATGATGAATATTTGGTTACAATCGATGGCGATGAAGTAAGCAGTGATGATGATTATGAGAAGAAAGTATCTTTAGATAAAGGTGAAAACACTATAAAAGTTACAGTTCAAGATGAAGTAAATGATAAAAAGAGAGTGTATACTTTAAATATAATTAGAGGAAAAGCAGATGAAGATACAAATACAGATAAGGACAATCAAGATTCAAACACAGGTGATCAAGGTACAGGTAAAAAATCAGGATGGGTTCAAACAAATGGAAGCTGGGAGTATTATGATGAAAATGGTGCTAAATTAACAGGCTGGTTACAAAAGGATGATAAATGGTATTTACTAAACAGCAATGGTACTATGCTAAGTGGATGGCAATATACAGGTGGAAAGTGGTATATGCTAGATAAAGCAAGTGGTTCTATGAAAACAGGCTGGTATAAAGAAGAGACTACTGCAGCAAACAACAATAATTCAAGTGATGGAACAGATAAAGATACTTCAAATACTACTAAGGTTGAAAATTGGTACTATTTAAATCAAGATGGTTCAATGAAGACAGGTTGGTTCCTTGATAATGGAAGTTGGTACTTCTTAAATGCAAATGGAATAATGCAAAAAGGATGGCTTATTTATTCGAATTCAAAATATTATTTAAATGATGATGGGACTATGGCAACTGGAACTAAGGTTATTGATGGAAAAACATATAACTTCACTGAGAATGGGGTTCTAATAATATAGACATTTAATTTTGAAACTAGATTTATTTGGTGGTTTACAGAAGTCACATATATATGTCGCAATTGACGATGAACAATTGTCAATTGTACTTTGTAAATTGTTAATTGCAACACATATATATTTGAGATTCTTAAATATTTATAAAATGTTAATAATTATATTATAAAAATTTTAGAATTTTATAGTATAGTTAGAAGTGTATAGAATTTTGATCAAATATTTTATTTAGATTAAGAATATACTATACTTAATGAAGCTTAAGATATCAAATTTCCTTAAATAGAACAAAGTTATGAAATTTGATAAAAGAATCGGAGGGAAATGATGCATAAAAGGATTAAACATATAATAGCTGTGACATTGGTTATTGGTGCAGTTTCAGGAATTGTTCAGGGAAGTAATCTTATTCTTGGAGGCGTGGCAGCTTATGCATCGACTTATAGCAATGCCAGTAATGGAGAATTAAGTTCACTTAAAATAACAAGAAGTACTGGAAGTGAAATTAAATTAAGTGATACTTATGCAGGCGATAGTGTAGCATTGTCAAGCAGAAAGGATTACTATATAGAACTTACTGGGGCTGATGGATTCCAGATATCTGCTGATGTAAAAGGAAGTGGATATGTAGTTAAACAATTTACTTCAGGTGACAAAACTGAAAAAGGTGAAGATGTTGGAGATTATATCTCAGTTAATTCAGCATATACGGATATCTACCTAAGAACTTATAAGAGTGAAGAAGCTTATAAGGATGCTTATGATGATGGAGATGTAACTGACTGCGAAAAGACTTACGTAATTCATGTTGATAAAACAACTGCTAATTTAGATGAAGAATTAGATAAAGATTATGCAAATCTAGAAAGTATTTATTTAAGTGATGGAAGCATTGCTTTTGATGAGGATCAATATTCTTATAATGTGAATGTGGATGAAGAGGTTGATAAAATACTTGTAAGAGCAACTCCAGAAGATGATGATGACTTAGTTGAAATTAATGGCAGTTCTGTAGAAGAAGATGATAACTATGAAAAGACAATAAGTTTAGATAAAGGAAATAACGCAATAGAGATTTACGTTGAAAGTGATGATGACGATGAGACTTATACTTTAAATGTATATAGAGGAAAAACATCAGCTTCAAATAGTACAAGCTCAACATCAAATATTCAAGATTTCTCAGTTCAAACTGCTGCAAATAAATTTAATACATGGCAGAGAGTTGACGGAGTATGGAAATATATAGATGGTACAGGAGAAGCATTAAAAAATCAATGGTGGTTTGATAAAGATAGTGGAAAGAGTTATTACTTAAAAGAAGATGGAAGCATGGCAACTGGATGGCTTGATTATAATAACGGCTGGTATCATTTCAATGAAAGTGGAGCCATGGAAACAGGCTGGATAAGTTTAAATGGTAACTGGTATTATTTAAATAAAGGTGGAACTATGCAGATGGGATGGCTTGAAGATTCTTCAGGTAACTGGTACTACTTAGATAGTAATGGGGAAATGAAAACCGGCTCAATTCAGGATTCAAATGGTCAATCATACTATTTAGATGCAACAGGAAAATTAATCAAATAAGACTTAAGTTACGTGGTGGTAACTTGCCGAAATTAAATAAATATTTATTCCAGCAGGTTCATGAAATTTTCTCTGTAAGATTCTAAGTGCAAGGTTGTGCCAATTTGCACTAATAATCTTGAAGAGCTTAATTTCAAATGCATCTTTCATAAATATGTATATGATTTATGGTGAAGTGCACACAAAAGCTTAATAAAGGTAGAAGATCAAAGTATGCTATTCTACTAAAAATATAGAACTAGTTTAGTTATATGGAAAGCTTACAATTATTTTAATAGATTTCATCCATTATTTGTTAAAAATATAAGAGCTAGTAGTGGAATGAATGTATTAGGAATTAATGATAATATTAAGTAAAATTTTATTGATCAAAAAATGGAGGAGAAAAATATGAGTAAAAATTTAAAGAAGATTATTGCTATAGCATTAGCAATAGGAACTGTTTCAGCTGTGGCACCAGGAAAATACGCTAATTTATTAGCAACAAAGGCATATGCATCAACTGGTGATATTAATTTAAAAGTAAAAGATAAAGATGGAACTATACGTTTATATGATTCTGATGATTATGATGATAAAGTAGATAGTGATGATGTAGATGATGGTGACACATATTATACTAAGGCTAAAGACGAAGTTACTTTTGATGTGGATGGTGCTGAAGGTGGAGATGATTATGTTAAAATATTTAAAGATGATGCATCAGATAGTAATAAAGGATATTCAAATGGACATAAATTTGCACTAGATGATGATCAAGATTTTATTATAAGAGTATATGATGAAGATGAAGATAAAGATGATGTAAAAGATGCAAAATATGATGATGATGATTTAGATTATAAAGAATACGAAGTTGATGTAGAATATGATGACGATGACGATGACGATAATGATGAGGATAAATTTGACAGTTTGGATTTATTAAATGATGATGGTGATTCTATACAACTTTATGATGAGGATGATTATAATTCTGATAATGAAGTAGATAGCGATGATGTAGAAGAAGGTGAAACTTATTATGCTAAGACTTCATCAGATAAAGTAAGTTTTGATGTAGATGGGGATGTAGATGATGATTATATTAAAGTATTTAAATCAACTTCAAGTTCAGCTAAGGGATATGATATAGATAAAGAATTTGATGTATCATCAGATATGACTTTTATTGTTAGAATATATGATGAAGAACCAGATGATGATGTAACATATGATGATGATGATGATGTTATAGGTGAATATAAAGTTAAATTACACTATACAGGTAATGGAACATCAACAGGTACAAGTGGTAATACAGCAACATCAACTCCAAGTTCGGCAGGAACTGTCTCGTCTGCTAAGCCAAATCAATGGATACAAGTAAATGGACAATGGCAATATAATGATTCAACAGGAAACCCAGTAAAAAATATGTGGGTACAGAATTATTACTTAAAAGCTGACGGAAATATGGCTACTGGCTGGGCAAGCTACAATGGAAGCTGGTATTACTTGGGATATGATGGACTTAAGAAGACAGGCTGGCAGTCAGTAGGAGGAACTTGGTATTATCTTGATACTGAAGGAAGAATGCAGCTTGGATGGGTTAGAGATATAAGTGGAAAATACTATTACTTAAACAGTAATGGTTCAATGGCTTATAGCACTACAATTGATGGATACAAGTTAGGCTCTGATGGAGCTTGGATTCATTAAGATTGAGAATTATAGGTGAATATAAGTTGATAAAAGGAACGTCTTTTGACGTTCTTTTTTAGCATATACATTATAATTTACAATGAACAATTAGCAATTGACAATTGATGAAGAAAAGCTTGTAGCTTCTCCAAAGTATGATTTGTGAAAATTTTCCAGAGAAATTTAATATAAAAATTATTAATTATACATTGCAAATTTTTTAGAAATATAGTATTGGAAAATAATGTAAAAATCAAGTATAATTTTGAGATTTAGTATCTATAATTAAATAAAAGAAAAAACTACAATTAACAATTGATGAAGAAAAGCTTATAGATTTTCAAAAAATATATTTTTAAAAATTCTGTGAGGAATTTCAACCTAAATTATTAATTATACATTGTAAATTGTCAATTAAAATGGTTATAGAAGTGAAAAATATGTTAAAATATATATAATTAGTGAAATATAATTAATTGGAGGAATTTAAATGAATAAAGGGATTCAACGCATAATAGCAATCACTCTTACTATTAGTGCATTTTCTATAATAGAACCTTCAAAATATTTAAATATTTTGACAACAAGTGCCGAAGCAAGAGTCAAAGGAGCTGATTTAAAGAAAATTTCTTTAGGGAAAGGTTCGATAGACTTTAAAAAAACAGTAACAGAATATACCTTGCAATTAGATTCATCGGTAGATGAATTAGCAGTAAGAGCAACACCTAGTGATGAGGATGCAGAAGTTGAAATAGAAGGGACTGAGGTATCTGAAGATGAAGGTTATGAAAAAATAGTAAATTTGGATAAAGGAGAAAATAAAATTACTATAAAGGTTCAAAATGGATCAGCAAAAAAGACATATACCTTAACGGTAAAAAGAGGGCATATAGAAAATAAGCAAATCTATTTAAGTAATATAAGTTTGAGTGAAGGAGAAATAAATTTTTCAAGAGAGAAAACTGATTATAAGGTAAACGTTCCAGCGGATCTTTCAGAGATTAGTATAAAAGCAGTTCCAGAAGATGATGATTATGATGTGGAAATAGATAAAGTAACTGCATCTGAAGATAGGAATTATAAAAGAACAGTATCTTTAATTAAAGGGGAAAATGAAATACAAATAAAAATAGAAGGTGAAAAAGATGATGAAGATCTGGAAAAAATATATACATTACATATAAATAGAGGAGGAACAGAGACTTCGTCAAATGCTCAAGAAAATCATCAGACATCTCCAGCTGGAAATAATAATACGGTTGCTAAAGGTTGGGGATTAAATAATGGACAATGGTCGTATATAGATGAGCAAGGAAATAAGACTATAGGATGGAAACAGATTAATAATCTATGGTATTACATGGATAGCAATGGAACAATGAAAACAGGGTGGCAGTTAATAAATGGTGAGTGGTATTATTTAAATTCAAATGGCTCAATGAGGACAGGCTGGCTCCAGGATTATGATGGAAAGTGGTATTACTTGAATTCTTCTGGAGTTATGGCAAAGAACACAATAATAAATGGGTATAAACTAGATTCAAATGGAGCTTGGATCTCTCGATAAATAGATGGGGGTAAATTTATGTGGTGGCTTACCGAAATAACAGAGTACCTGTCCTTTCTGGTTAAGGCGCACACATAAAATCTAAAAATATAGAAATAAAATGATTAAGAAACTTTAAGAAAGCTCAATTTCAAATGCCGTAGGTATTTATAAAAAATTAATTACATATATATATTGCAATTTGCAATGTATAGTTCACAATTAACAATTATTGAAGAAATCCTGTAAGGATTTCAACTATAATTGTCGATTGTACATTGTAAATTTTCAATTGCAACATATATATAATGTAGAATTACAATTTCTATTAGATCGAAATTATGGGAGGGAAATAAAATGAATAAAAAGATTAAAGTGATGTTTGCAAGTTTACTCTCTATAAGTTGTTTATCAATGTTTTCTCCAGTAAACTTATCATTTATTACTACAAAAGCTTATGCAGAAGTTTCAACTTATTCTTTAGCAGACAAAGGAGAATTAAAATCTTTAGATGTTCAATCTACAGATGGTGAAAGCCTTGAACTTTGTGATGATTATAGTGGATATAAGAAGTATTTAACAGATGACAAAGATTACTATGTGACACTTGATAAAAATAGTGATGGAGTTAAAATATTTGGAGAGGTAGAGGGAGAAGGTTATATAGCTAAAGTATTTGAATCTGATAGGAACTATGCAACTCCTCATGATATGGAAGAAGATATATCTATAAAGGAAGGAAAAACTACCCTTTATGTAAGAACGTATACAAGTGAAGCGGCACTAGAAAGGGCAGTGGATG
The DNA here is from genome assembly GCF_000230835.1 of Clostridium sp. DL-VIII. NCBI lineage: Bacteria > Bacillati > Bacillota > Clostridia > Eubacteriales > Clostridiaceae > Clostridium > Clostridium sp. DL-VIII. The sequence continues at coordinate 6,110,090 of NZ_CM001240.1, read as the reverse complement.
ATGAAAATATAAGTAATTGTGCTAAAACGTATAAAATAAATATAATTAAATCAGAAAGTAATGATATTTATTTAAATAATCTGACTTTAGATTCAGGTAAAATTCCAATTAATTTCGATGAAGAGAACTTTATATATAATGTAACAATTAATGGAAATCAAGATGATATAGAAATTAAAGCTGAACCTAAAGATGACGATTGCACTGTAAAAATTGGCGGGTTCACAGTCGATGAAGATGATGGATATAAAAAAGATCTGCATTTTAAAATGGGATTAAACGTAGTAAAAATTAATCTAACAGATCTTGATGACAATATTACCACATACACAATAAATGTAATAAGAGGAGAAAAATCTAATACAAATACTTCAAACGGCCCAAATGCAGCCCAAGTAGATAAAAATATAAAAGCTAATCAATGGGTGTTAATAAATGGAGTATGGGAATATAACGATTCTACTGGAGCTCCTGTAAGAAACAGCTGGTATTATGATAAAAACTACGGAAAGACTTATTATTTAAAAGAAGATGGTACAATGGCAGTCAATTGGTTAAGCTTAGGTGGCAACTGGTACTATCTGGGGGCAGATGGAGCAAGAAAAACAGATTGGCAGAATGTTAATGGCGAATGGTATTTCTTAGATTCTAATGGGGTGATGATGACAGGCTGGATTAAAGATACAAATGGTAAGTATTACTATATGCAAAGCAATGGAGCTATGGCTAAGAATACAAAGATAGATGGATACAGACTAGGGAGCGATGGAGCGTGGATTAAATAGTGCTTTATTAATTGACAATTGTAAATTGTCAATTAAAAAAGTCCCCAAATAAAATTAACCTTTTGTATTATATAATGTATTTAAAAGAAATAAACGGTACTTAGGGGAAATAAAAAAATAATTTCTAAAAAATATAAAAAAGTAGAAATTATTATTAAAAAAAGTCCCCAAAATAGAATTTACATTTGTATTAGTTAATGACAACATAGGAAAGACTAGGAACTTAAATAAAATTAGAAAAGATATAGTATTTTCTGTACAAGTTTTAATTTATATGGTATATTAGTATAATCGGTGTATTTTTAGTATAAATTACATATGATATAAATCGTTAAATGTGGAATTTTACATTAATGTACACACATAGGCATTATATACCTTTACAGGGTTGTACAATAGTGCTATAATTTATCTGAATTTTAAAATTTAGGAGGGAAAGAAAAATTATGTTTAAAAGAGCAAACAAAATTACAGCTTTATTAGTAGCTGCTGCTTCTGTTATGTCAGTAGTACCAGCTATGGCTTCAGACAAATTAGGAACTAAGGATGGTACTATCGATAATGCAGTAGCATTTTCAGATGGTAAATATGCATATCAAGGATATAGAACAGATGATGATGATCTAGGTATCTATTATAATGATGGAAGCAAAGATAAGGCATTAGACGATGTTGAAGATGCTGATCTTGAAGGTTCATTCCAAGATAAATATGCTTATGCAAAAGATGGAGACGATGAATATTTAGTTGATATGACAAATGGAGATGTAAGTGATGATGATACTCCAGAAGATCAATATGATACAGCTAAAACAAAATTAAAATCAAAATTAGCTAAAACTGATAGATATGATGATGTTAATTCTACTGAAGATATCGATTTCCTTGATAAAGATGGTAATGCTGTAGATGGTAATGATGATGCATATAAAGCAGTTTACTCAACTAAGTTTGGTGAAGACTGGTATGCTTATTCAGTAAATAGTAATGAAGATAATGCTAAGACAGGTAAGTTATATGGATTTACTAATGAAGATGGTAAATATGTAGATGTTTCTAACCTTGCAAACATCTATGCATATAGCACTAAAGAAGGAAAATATGTTAAGATTGAAGAATATGATGATTATGATAAAGATGCTGGATTAACTGCTTCACTTGCAGCAGCTCCAAAGTTATTAGCTCAAGACAAGGATAATCTTTATATATTAGTTAATGTTAATATATTTGATAGTTCTGAGAATGCAAAAGTTACAGGAACTACAACAGGTTCAGCAGTTGCAACTGATGGATTTAAGACAATTACTAAAAATACTGATGGTTCAGTTGTAGGTGTTACTAACCGTTACTTCATCCAAAAGGTTGCTAAAGCTCAAGGAGATCAAAAGGATGATGCTTATCTTCCAAAAGAAGTTTCATCTTACGAAGTAACTAAGGGTGAACTTGATTGTGGAGATGCAGATGATGCATATGATGCAATATTTACTGATAATAGAGAAGTTAAAGACGATACTACATTCTCAGTAGCTAATGGACAATTATTAGCTATCAGATATGATGAAGGCAAGGATAATGTTAAAGTAACTAGTATTAACTTTAAGAAAGATAAAGTTAAATATTTAGATGATTCTGATTCTGATACTGCAAAGAGACCATATGATGAAGATCATAATGGAATATTTGATAAAGATGATAAAGTAGATGTTTACTTAGCAGAAAAAGATGATGATGATGATGTAGACGTAGATGACGATATCGATAACGATGGACATTCAGGTTTACCATACGATACAGACGTTGATGGAAATGTTTGGGTTGTAGCTGATGGAAAAATCTATGAATTTGCAAACAATGAAATGACTAAGAAATATTCTGTAGATTCTTCATTAAACGTATTAAGCGTATATGATGAAAAGAATATAATCACTTGGGAACAAGATGGAGATATCTATACAACTGTAACAGAAGGTGCAGCTGAAACTGCTTCAGATGCTACTCCAGCTGCTCCAGCTACAGTAGGTTGGTCACAAGCTGCTGATGGAACTTGGACATTCTTTGATGCAACTGGAACTAAAGTTGTTAACAACTGGGTTAACTATCAAGGAGCTTGGTACTTCTTAAAAGCTGACGGTGTTATGGCTACTGGATGGCAACAAGTTGGTTCTACTTGGTACTACTTAAATGCATCAGGAGCAATGGCTACTGGTTGGGTTAATGATGGAGGTACTTGGTACTACTTACAATCATCAGGAGCAATGGCTACTGGTTGGTTAAATGACAATGGAACTTGGTACTACTTAAATGCATCAGGAGCTATGCTTGCTAACACAACTGTTGATGGTTATGTATTAGGAGCTTCAGGAGCTTGGATTCAATAATTAGCAATTTTAAATTGTTAATTTAAAAATGGGACGAGGTATAACCTCGTCTCTTTTTTCATAAATAAACAATAGATAATTGACAATGGACAATGTACAATTGACAATTAGGGAGGAAAAGCTTACAGCTTTTCTTAGAAACATATTTTAAAAATTCCTAAAGAAATTTTATCCAAAATTGTACATTGTCAATTGTTAATTAAATCATATCTTATTCCTTATGTTCATATTTATATTTAAAGGTTATAATTATTTATGATTACAGATAAACCTATAAATAGAGTATTTTTTGCAAAATAGTATTTTAAATTATATATTCATAAGGTAAAATTAATATTATAAGACTGGAGGTAATATTATGAACAAAAATATAAAGCGTATAATTGCTATGACTCTGGCTATATCAGCATTTTCCATAGCTTCACCAGTAAAATTTATTAACTCGGTAGATACAGCTTATGCATCTTCAGACGACGACAAAGATGCCATAGAAAATTCTTATTTGGATGATCTTGATATAAGTGAAGGAGATTTGAGTTTTTCAAAAAAGAAAACTGAATATACTGTAAAGGTTGATAGTAGTGATAGCACAGTAGTAATTACAGCCAAAGCAAAAGATAGAGATGATAAAATAAAGATAGATGGTGAGGAAGTTCCTTTAGATGATAATAGAAAAGCTCAAAAAGAAGTTGAATTAGATAAAGGACGGAATATGATTAAAATAAAAGTCGAAACTGAAGATTATGGCATAAGAACATATAATCTAGTAATAAACAGAGGGAGTGCTTCAAATGATTCAGATTCAGATTCAGATGATGTTTATTTAGATAACATTATCTTGAGTGATGGAGATATAGACTTTTCTGAGGATAAGATGTCTTATAATGTAAATGTAAATTCTTCGGTTAATGAAATAAGAATAGCTGCAAAGCCTGAAGATGAAGATGATGATGTTAAAATTGATGGAATAAGAGTATATAAATATGATGATTTCAGAAGAATGGTAAGTTTAAATAATGGAGAAAATAAAATTCTTATAGAACTTCAGGATAGTGAAGGAAAGGAGCAGACATACACATTAAATATAAATAGAGGTGGAACAGCTGCTGGAGGAAATACTTCGGAAGTGATTGATAACGAACAGGATCCAATATACTTAGATGATATAGTTATACAAGGTGGAGATGTCCCACTTAAGTTTAAACCTAAAGTAACTTCTTATGCTGTGGATGTTAATGAAGATTGGGATAGTATAATTCTAAAAGCAAAACCTGAATTTGATGATGTGGTTAGAGTTAATGGATCTACAACAGAAGATCCTTATATAAGAAGAATAAATTTAAATGAGGGAAAGAATGTAATTACAATAAAGATCAATAATAGTAATACATATGATCGAAATGATGATGAGTATGAAGAAAGAATATATACTGTTACAGTATATAGAGGCACAAGTGACGGGAAAAGCCAATCTAATACATCAAGCAATGCGCAAGTGACAGGTAAAGATGTTAAAACTAATCAGTGGGTAAATATAAATGGAAAATGGCAATATAACGATTCTATAGGAAATCCATTAAAGAGTACCTGGTATTTTGATAAAAATTATGGAAAGAATTATTATTTTAAAGAGGATGGAACAATGGCTACAGGCTGGATATCATATAATGGAAGCTGGTATTATTTAGATAACAGTGGTGCCATGGTTACAGGCTGGCTTAGAGATAATAATGGGGTATGGTATTACTTATATTCTAGTGGAGTTATGGCTGCAAACACAATAATTGACGGATATAGTTTAGGTCCAAATGGAGATTGGATTAAGTAAATAAGATTAATTTAATATTCTGTAAAAAAATCAGCGATAAATTAAAAAATAAAAAGTGGACAGTATGTTTGAATATACTACCCACTTTTTTATTTTTAAAATAAAAATTAATTAATCATCATTTTATTTAAAGGTTTGGCGATTGGTATAATTAATTGAAACACCGACACCTAAAATTATCCAAAAAATTGGCGCCACACTTATTACAGAATCATTAAACAATCCAGCAAATAAGTATCCTACAACACCTAAACAAATTGCAATTCCTAAAATTTGAGATTCATTGTATTCTTTCTTTAAAGCATATAGTTTTATGCTATCAACAATATAGATTATCATAATAGCTAAAAATGCTAATAACGCAATTAAACCTTCATTTAATGCAATTTGTAAATATAAATTATGTGGTTTGTCAACAATCATATTTGGAGTATCATAAGCATAGTATTTACCGATTAAATCATTTTTGGGAAATTGATATATATAACTATCTGGCCCGCCACCAATTACAATGTTATTTTTTATTAGAGGAATAGATCTTGACCAAATATAACCTCTTGATGATCCAAGCTTTTCTTTACCATTAAACAAACTAATAGTTTCAGGGTAATCTATATCAATATCATTGTTGTTATTAATATCAATTAAGTGGATGCTGTTGTCTTTTCCTAATCTAAATGCAAAGGTATAATCGTTATTAATCTTCATATATATAAATGCGACAGCAGTATCGGTTTTTGCTCGCTCAAATTCAAAAGAGGTGTTTTTAAAAGCTGCATTATCGGTAGTAAAAACATTGTTCTTTTGAATATAATTTACTAATTCATTTTTAGAATTTCTAAAGGTTAATTTATTATTTTCGTAAGATAACTTTAAAGTTTCTTTAGGAAATATAATTTCAGAATGATTATCAATATTTTTAACATCTTTAACTGGAGTATGTTCCTGATAATTAAAATCGCTTGTGTCTTTAAAGAAACTTAAAGAATCAGATATTAAGCTTGAAGTTCTTATAAAAATTGTACCGTTTGTTGCAAGATTAAGTCCTACGACTAACACGACTAGTGCGGCAATACATATTGCAATGATTTTCCATCTTTTAAAGATAGATTTCCACAATATTATAATACCTAAAAGTGCAGAAAAGCCAATACCAATAATACCAGCACGAGAGGTACTTCCGAATAATAACCATAGAGAGAGCAATGCACCAATACCTAAAAGTATTTTATATATAGTTTTCTTAACAAATATCGCTAAAACAACTAATATTGGTAATACTATAGCAACAAAACTTCCGACATAATTATAATGATATAAAGTTCCATATAATTTTCCGGTTTCATACATTAAGCTAAGCTTGCCAGTAGTTTTACCGGTGACAAGAAACAAACCTAATGTACTGTTGATTAAATCATTTCCTGTATATTGAAAGACTCCTAAAAAGGCTTCGATTGCAACTAATATAAGAATTGGAACAATAACATATTTAAGGTTTTTAGCTGTTCTAAAAGTATAAATTGAATATATTAATAAGATAATATAACAAGTAATAGTAATAAAGCCTTCGGCTCTATCAAATGCACCATGAATGGCATAAGCTTTATGTACTGAAAAAATTGCAGAGCATAAGGTGAAAATCCAAAATATAATACTTCCAATTAGGATAAGATTAGTAACTTTATCTTTTTTTTCAAATATTCGTTTAAAGAAGAGAATACCAAAAATAACTAGTATTATTGAAAAAAACAATAATATGGAGGCTTTCCACTGAGAAAAAAGGTCTGATTGTAGAGCTCTAGCATATATTTCTATAGTTTCATCATCTATTCTAACGGACGCTACATGAACTATCAAAGGTATTATTGTAAGAATAAGAGCTATAGGAATGAAAAAGTTAAATTTCACTTCTCTTAAAAATCTTCTTGGAAAATACGTTTTTTCTTCTAAATAATTTTTTATTTTTTCCACTATCTACACATCCTAGTAAGTTTATTTTTGTAAATTATTCATACAAATATGTAATATTATAACACTGGAGATAAGCCATTGCAATTATTTGCTCACAATAATAATTTTGCCAAAAAGATTGTAATTTTGATTAGTATAATAAATTTAATATGAAGAATATTAGTGAGGATAAGTAAACTATATAAAAAATCCGCTAGCGGAAAAAATATGGTTAGCGGATTTCGGAAATTATTTAAAAGATTAGCCTAATATAATTGTTCTATAAATCCATTCTATTATTGACAGATTCAGTATTGTTTAAGATGACTTTTTCGTTATTTTTAAATCCTTTGAAAGCAGTTTGGAATAATATACTTATATCCATTAGTAAACTCCAATTCTCAATATACTTAATATCGTACTCGATTCTTTTTTTTATTGAAGTATCACCTCTATATCCTTTTATTTGAGCTAAACCAGTTATTCCTGGTTTTACTTGATGTTTAACCATATAAAGTGGAATTTCATTTCTGAAATTTTCTACAAAAAAGGGCAATTCTGGTCTTGGTCCTACTAAGCTCATATCACCTTTTAGTACATTAAAGAATTGAGGGAGTTCATCAATGGAAAATTTACGAATAAAGGAGCCGAATTTAGTTCTTCGCGGATCGCTATTTGTGCTCCAGCCACTTCGTTCTTCTGAATTAACTTTCATAGATCTAAATTTATACATGGTAAATAAATTCTTATTTAAACCTACGCGTTCTTGTTTAAATATAATAGGTCCTTTTGAAGTTAATTTAATAATTAATGTAGTGAAGATCATAATTGGACTTGTAATAATTATTAAAGCGATTGAACCTATAACATCTATAGATCTCTTAATAAGGGAATTGCCTAAATTATCTAACGGAATCCTTCTAATATTAATTAACGGTATATCTCCAATTTGGTCTATATAGGGATGACTTGGAATGTATTTATAGCAAAATGGAATTATAGAAATTTTTGTTCCGCTCTTTTCGCAATCTGAAACTATTTTTTCTATGTATTTGGCATCTGATATATCAAGGGCGCAAACGACCTCATCTGGCTTGTACTTATTTAAGATATCTAATAAATCGTCATAGTTTCCAAGGCTTGTACCATAAAAATTCAAATTATTAGCAACATAACCAAGATAATTATAACCATATGATTTATTATTAATAATAACTTTTAAATATTCACTAGCAACTTCACCTGCACCAACAACTATTAAATGCTTTAAATTTAATCCTTTTGCCCTCATATAGGACAAAACTTTTCTTAAAATTAATCTTTTAGTAACTATTAAAATTATATTTATAAGATAAAATATAACAATAACCCATCTAGAGATGTTAACTAATTTAAAGATAAATAATAAAGATAGTATTATTGCTGTAAGAAACGTATTTGCTTCAATTATTTTCATACATTCTTTAGTAAAGGATACGGTTCTAAAAGAATGATACAAATTAAAGAAAGTAAAAATAATAAGATTTATCGGAAGTATAAAAAAGCTGAATTGAATATAAGTTATTAGTTTTATATACTCAGTATTTGGTGAGAATATATAAAATCGAGTAAAGTATGCTAAAGTCATAGATAAGAATAAAATTATAATATCTGTAATGGCGTTAATTTCATTTAAGAATTTCTGATTTTCCTTTATCATAAAGACTCATCCTTTTATATTATTATTATAAGTATGTTAGTTAGCTGTATAATATCATTTTATACGGAATTTTGCAATGAATTAAGTAGTATAATACCATTATTTTGACTGATAAAATTTGAGTTTAATTCAAGTTGATGGAAAACATAAAGGTTATAGAATGCATTTATTTATTTAGACTTATATGTTAAAATTAAATGTAATATATTCTAATTAACAATGAATGAGGGAAGAAAAGCTTACAGCTTTTCAAAAAGATAAGATTCAAAAAATTCTATAGGAAATTTTGACGGAAATTGTTAATTTCAAATTAAAACATAGCATAGTGATTATGTTTTTTAATATAACGTTGGAGGAAGTGATGAATTTTGACTAAAGGTATAGTACTAGCAGGGGGGAGCGGAACAAGACTTTATCCGTTAACAATGGTAACATCAAAACAGCTTTTACCAGTATATGATAAGCCTATGATATATTACCCTTTATCAACCTTGATGCTGGCAGGAATAAGGGATATATTAATTATTTCAACACCAAAAGATCTGCCGAATTTTGAAAAGCTATTAGGTGATGGCTCCAGATATGGAATGAATTTATCCTATAAGGCACAACAGGCTCCAGAAGGGTTAGCTCAGGCATTTATATTAGGAGAAGAATTCATTGGAAATGATAATTGTGCAATGATTCTAGGAGATAATATATTTCATGGAAATGGACTAAAACAACACTTAAAGAAAGCTATAGAAAATGAAGGCCGCGGAACAATTTTTGGATATTATGTAAATGATCCAGAAAGATTTGGAGTTGTAGAATTTGATAAGGCTGGGAAGGCGATATCTATAGAAGAAAAGCCAAGAAGTCCAAAGTCAAATTATGCTGTAACAGGATTGTATTTTTATGATAATAAAGTATGCGAATATGCGAAATTATTAAAACCATCTTTAAGAGGGGAGCTAGAAATCACAGATTTAAATAAGATATATCTTGAAAATGGGAAATTAGATGTAGTTACTCTCGGACGTGGATATGGATGGCTTGATACTGGAACCGTGGATAGCTTGACAGAGGCTTCTGAATATATAAAAGTAATTGAAACAAGACAAGGAATTAAAATAGCTTGCTTAGAAGAAATATCTTATAAAAATGGCTGGATTAATAAAGAGACATTAATGAAAAGTGCTAAGGAGTATGGGAAAAGTCCTTATGGGCAACATCTTAAGAATGTTGCAGATAATAAAGTTATTTATTAATTGACAATGGACAATGTACAATTGACAATTGTCAATTGTACATTAAAAGAAGGTTATATAATGAATTTGATAGGAACTAAATTAAAAGGTGTTTATATAGTAGAACCTCAAGTATTTGGAGATGAGAGAGGATGGTTTATGGAAACCTACTCTAGAATTAAAACTCCAGAGATAGTCTGCGATTTTGTGCAGGATAATCAATCATATTCAAAGGGAAAAGGAATACTTAGAGGGATTCACTTTCAAAATGGAGAACATGCTCAGGCCAAATTAGTGCGATGTATCAGAGGGTCGGTACTTGATGTAGCAGTGGATTTAAGAAAGGGATCACCTACATATAAAGAATGGATATCTGTGGAGCTTTCAGCAGAAAATAAAAAACAATTATTTATTCCAAGAGGATTTGGACATGGATTTTTGACGTTAACTGATGATGTAGAATTTGTTTATAAAACAGATAATTATTATAATCATGAAAGTGATAGAAGCATTAAGTTTAACGATCCTGAGATAGGTATTGAATGGGGAATTGAAGATCCAATTTTATCAGAAAAAGACAAAAAGGCACCGTTACTTAAAGATAGTGACTGTACATTTATATATGAAGGAATTAACAATAAACAATTTACAATGGACAATTAAGGAAGAAAAGCTTACAGATTTTCGATAATTATATTTCAGAAATTCCGTAAGGAATTTCATCCGTAATTGTCAATTATTCATTGTCAATTGTCCATTAAAAAGACGACTGGTAGTATGTCAAGATAAAATTTTAATAAAATTGGGAATTTGTTAGTTTGTCTTATGAAAAAAAGAAATCACTTATGAAAAAAAGAAATCACTTAATAAACCTTTTTTATTTCTAGAATTTAACTGGCAATTATAAGACTGCACACAACATCATATTAAATTATAGCTTTTCCAACTACCTCTTTAGAGGTATAAAGTTGATTATTGTGTAGCAAAGCAAAAATCAATCTTACAAGTTTACGTCCAGTTAGTGCAAGTGCTCTTTTGTGTTTATGTATTAAGGCTTCATCATATTTTTTATGATAATAATCACGGTATTCATCACTATGTCTAACGACGCTAGCGGCAGCTTCTAATAAATAATATCTTAAATATTTATTACCTGTTTTAGTTAGAAAGGTATTGTCAGCAGTAAAATTGCCTGATTGTTTCTTTCTCCAAGTTAAACCAGCATATTTAGCTATGCAACCTTGATTATTAAATTTGGTTATGTCACCAATTTCGGATATTATTCCAGCTGTAAATACAGGACCAATGCCAGGAATTGATAATAGGCATTGAAATTCATGATTATCGATTCTTTTAATAGCTTTTTCAATAGCTTTATCTAATTCTTTAACCTCTTTCTCTAAAGCTTTAATACAGAGTTTTGAGAAGCCGCAATAGTCGCATTTAAAGGATCATACAAAGCTTTGTCTAGCCGATAAGAATCTCTAGCAGCTTTTTGAAGCAACTTGGCAGTAGCTTCTGGATTTGAGAATCTGTTTTTACTTTTCTCAACTAAAAAGGCAACTAAATCTTCGATACTTGCATTAGCAAGTTCTTCGGTAGACATGTATTCTGTTAAAACAGCTAATGAGGTAGCTCCAAATGTATTTGGAAAAGGATTTTCACTTTTATCAAGTACAGCTAGCTCACTAAATTTTAAAAAGATATTTGATAAAATATAAGACTTTTCACGGCTTATATTTTCCATCAGATGAAGTCTGCATCTAGTAAGTCTTTGTAATGCTATATATTGAGCACCATTCCATGGAGCAGTAGTTATTTTACCGACTCTTGCAAAGTCAGCGATGATAAATGCATCCTTTGGATCGGTCTTATCCATATCAATAAAGGATTTCTTATATGCACAAATCACTCTTTGGTTCATGCAGTGAACTTTAGGCTTAAACCATACCAAAGCCTCGTGAGCAGCTAATGTATTGGCTAAATGCCAGCTATAGAATGAGGCTGATTCCATAGCTATTGTTAGGCGTGTTAGGTTGTTTTCCTTAAGGCAAGATAAAATAGTAGATACTATTTCTTCCGAACCTGGAAGGTTATTATTTACTTGAAATGATAATAGTTTTTTACCAAAGAAATCTAAAGCAAAGACATAATTGGATTTTGAACTAACATCTATACCAATGAATAAGGTAGTTGTTAAAGCGTTATTCATGGTATTACCACCTTTCATTTAAAATAGAAAAAAGAACTGGCATAGGATTATCTCTAATTTGTAATGCATCAACACCCTCGCACTAATAGGAACTAAGTTATTAATCTTTTGGGATTAGTTGCTACGCTAATCGATTAATAACCCGGACAACGACTGGGTTAGAAGTTAACAATACAAGTAGGGAAACACTCTTTATAAGAAGTACCACCGAGGTGGCCAACAAGGAGAAACCGAATAGCCCTACGCCAATTCTTCATTATAAATATTGGCGGTTAGAAGCAATTCTATACTGTTCTTATAATTTCCAGTTATCTTTAAGATCTTGTAGTTAGTTAAGATACTGGAAATTGATTAAAAACTAACTACAAAATTTATTATACGAGGAGTGTTTTTATGAAGATTATTGTAACAGGTGGAGCTGGCTTTATAGGGGGGAATTTTATTCACTATATGCTTAATAAATACGAGAACTATAAAATAATTTGTGTAGATGCTTTAACATATGCAGGAAATATGGAAACGTTGATCGATGTTAAAGACAATCTGAATTTTAGTTTTTACAAAATAGATATAGCTGATAGAAAAGCAGTTTATGAAATGTTTGAAAAAGAAGCTCCGGATATTATAGTAAATTTTGCAGCTGAAAGTCATGTGGATAGATCCATTGAAAATCCTGAAATATTTTTAAAAACTAATATTATGGGAACTCAAGTACTTATGGATGCTTGTCGTAAGTATGGGATAAAGAGATATCACCAAGTATCTACTGATGAAGTTTATGGAGACTTACCTTTAGACAGACCAGATTTATTTTTTACTGAAGAAACTCCATTGCATACTTCAAGTCCATACTCAGCAAGTAAAGCATCAGCTGATCTTTTAGTTGGAGCATATTATAGAACTTATAATCTGCCAGCTACAATTTCAAGATGTTCTAATAATTATGGACCATATCATTTCCCTGAAAAATTAATTCCTCTAATGATAGCAAATGCACTAAATGATAAAGAACTGCCTGTGTATGGTACAGGTGAAAATGTGCGTGATTGGCTTTATGTAGAGGATCATTGCAGAGCTATTGATTTAATTATTCATAAAGGAAGAGCTGGAGAAGTTTATAATATTGGTGGACATAATGAAAAAAGTAATTTAGAAGTTGTCAAGACTATTATAAGAGAACTTGGAAAATCAGAAAATTTAATTAAATATGTATCTGATCGCAAAGGACATGATATGCGTTATGCTATAGATCCTAATAAGATTCACAAGGAACTTGGATGGCTGCCAACAACAACTTTTGATGAGGGGATAAAAAAGACCATTAAATGGTATTTAGATAATAAATCCTGGTGGGAAAATATTATTAGCGGAGAATATCAAAGCTACTATACAAAAATGTACGAAAGGAGATAGGAGCAATTGACAATTGACAATTGTACATTGTTTTTCTTTTTTGTTTATGGAAGTTAATACACAATTTGATAATGTTAAAAACTTTAATAGTTTGCCGCTTATATCTATATTACTAGCAGTTTATAATCCCAATTACTCATGGTTTAAAGAACAACTTATTTCATTAAATAATCAAGGTTACAATAATTTGGAATTATTAATTTATGATGATTGTCCAGAGAATCCAACAAATGAACAAGTTATTGAAAAATGTATTACCAGATTTCCTTATAAAATAATAAGAGGAAAAGTAAATGTAGGTTCTAATAAAGCTTTTGAAGAGCTTACAAGGATAGGAAAAGGTGAATATTTCGCTTATTGCGATCAAGACGATATTTGGGAAGGTAATAAAATACAAATATTAGTTTATAAAATAATTAAAGAAAATTCTGTACTTGCTTATAGTGATATGTCTGTCATAGATAGCAATGGTGCGGTTACAGCAAAATCATTAATAGAAGTAAAACCTAGAATAGAATATGTTGAAGGCGAAAATTTATTCTCTAAATTTTTCTTCAAAAATTGTGTTTCGGGTTGCTGCATGCTTATAAGCAGTGAGATAGCTAAAAAATCAATTCCTTTTTCAAAAGTTACTATTCATGATCAATGGCTTTGCATTATAGGGAGTTTTTATGGTAAAATATCTTTCGTGAATAAGACCTTAGTAAAATATAGAATACATGGAAATAATCAGACGGGAAGCTTCAAAGGTATTTATAATAAAAAAGATTATTATAAATTGAGAGTAAATATATTAAAAGAACGAGTAAATGAAGTGAAAAAATATGTGGATGGTAAAGCTCTTAGAAGAGTTGAATCTTTTTGTTATGCTAGGATAAATAAAAAGATTTTTGAGATATTTAAATATAAATATCTGAATGAAAAAGAAGCGTATTTTGAAATTTTAATTAAGTATATGCCAAATTGGTTATTTAAAGTTATATTAAAGAAATTAAAGTGAGATGAAAAATTATGATTTTAGTCACAGGAGCTAAGGGACAATTAGGTTTTGATGTTATAACTGAATTCAATAAGAGAAATATTAATGCATTAGGGATTGGAAGAGAAGATCTTGATATTACAAATGACAAGGCTGTTAATGAGTATATAACAAAATTAAAACCAAAGTGCATTGTACATTGTGCTGCATATACAGCAGTTGATAAAGCTGAAGATGAAAAGGAACTATGTTATAATGTCAACGTAATAGGAACAGCCAATATAGCAAAAGCATGTAAAAAAGTAAATGCTAAAATGATTTACATATCCACAGATTATGTATTTGATGGTCATGGAGATAAGCCTTTTGAAATAAATGATGTTCCTAATCCACTTTCAGTTTATGGAAAAGCCAAGTATGAAGGAGAGCTAGTGGTACAAAAATACTTAAATAAGTATTTTATAGTAAGAGTATCTTGGGTCTTTGGTATACATGGAAATAATTTTGTTAAAACTATGCTTAGACTTGGCAAAGAAAGAAAATCTATAGATGTAGTTGCTGATCAAATAGGAAGCCCAACTTATACTGTGGATTTAGCAAAGCTTTTATGTGATATGACTGAAAGTGAGAAATATGGAGTTTATCACGCAACTAATGAAGGGTTCTGCTCTTGGGCGGAATTTGCTAAGGAAATTATGAAAATAGCTAATCTTGATTGTAAGATTAACTATATATCTACAAAAGAGTATCTAACTAAGGCTGTAAGGCCTTTGAATTCTAGATTATCTAAAAAAAGCCTTGCAAATAATAGATTTAAGCTGTTGGCAGATTGGGAGGATGCTTTAGCTAGATTTTTTGTTGGATTAAGATGATAATACAAAAGATAAATATAAAACGCAAATATATTGAAAAATATAAGGAGTAAAAAATGATTACACAAGTAAAAACTTTTTATAATTATAGAGCTTTATTATGGGAATTTGTAAAAAAAGATATTAAATTAAAATATAGAAATTCTGTCTTGGGTATATTTTGGAGTATGATTAATCCATTGTTGGTCATGATTGTACTAACCTTTATATTTTCAGATTTATTTAAAAACAAAATTCCTAATTTTCCAGTATACATTTTATCAGGAAAATTACTCTATGATTTTTTTTCTCTATCAACTAATCAATGTTTAACAAGCATTACGGGAAAGAGTTCGCTAATAAAAAAGATATATGTACCTAAATATTTATATCCTTTATCAAGAGTAATATCATCATTTATTATGTTTATTATTTCATTTGCACCATTAATCACAATTATGATAATAATGAATGTTCCATTAAATAAAATAACACCGCTTGCCATTTATCCCTTAATAAGCTTGTTTTTTACAGCTTTGGGAATTGGATTATTTTTAGCTACAGTAAATGTGTTTTTTCGGGATATGGAGCATTTGTATTCAGTAGTTTTACTGATGATTATGTACATGTCGGCAATATTTTATTCAGCAGATATAATCCCTAAAAATTATATAGTTATATTGAGATTTAACCCAATATTTCCTTTAATTTCAGTATTTAGGGATTGTATACTATATGGAAAAATAACAACAAGTGATAATTGGATATTATGCGCTATTTATCCTGTTGTAGCAATGATAATTGGATTAATAGCATTTTATAAAAATCAAGATAAGTTCATCTTTCATATATAGAAACGAGGTGAGTGAAGTTGAACGATAGAGTAATAAAATTTGAAAATGTAAGCATGAATTTTAGGAAATCAAAGCAAAAAATAACTTCATTAAAAGAATATATAATAAAGAAGATTAAAGGGCAAGTAGTATATGAAGAGTTTGTTGCACTTAATGATATTAATTTAGATATTATGTCAGGTGAAGTTGTAGGATTTGTAGGATTAAATGGAGCGGGAAAAAGTACTTTACTTAAGGTTGTAGCTGGGGTACAAAAACCAAGTAATGGTACTATAACAGTAATTGGGAAAGTATCACCATTACTTGAATTGGGTGCAGGTTTTGATAATGACCTTACAGGTAGGGAAAATATTTTCTTAAATGGATTAATATTAGGATATGATAGAAACTTTATAAAAAGTAAATTAGATGAAATTATTAATTTTGCTGAGATTAACGAATTTATAGATGTTCCAATAAAAAATTATTCGTCAGGAATGAAAGCAAGACTTGGTTTTTCAATTGCTACGGTTAAAGTACCAGAGATTCTTATAGTTGATGAGGTGTTATCTGTAGGAGATGGAAGATTTAGGAAAAAAAGTGAAGCGCGTATGTTGGAACTAATAAAATCAGAGGCAACAGTTTTATTTGTATCTCATTCACTAGAACAAATAAGGAGATTATGTACTAAGGTAGTGTGGTTAGAAAAGGGGAAAGTTAAGATGATAGGTGATACAAAAACAGTATGTGATGCTTATGAAGATTATCTATAAATCTATTGAGAAGAATTTAATTGGAGGTTATTGATAAATATACAGGAAATGAGGGCGTATTAAATTGTGTGAAATTAGTGTTATTATACCTGCGTATAATGTAGAACAATATTTGGATGAGTGTTTTGAATCATTAATAAATCAAACTCACAAAGATTTTGAAGTGATTGTGGTAAATGATGGGTCTACAGATTCGACTCAATATATATTAGAACGTTATTGTGGTATTATGAATAACTTGGTAGTCATAAATCAGGAAAATAGTGGATCAGCAGGTGGACCAAGAAATAAAGGAATTAATATTGCAAAAGGTAAATATATATTCTTTTTAGATCCAGATGATAAATTGCCTTGTACAGCGTTGGAAGATTTATACATTGCAATTACTAAATCAAACGCAGATATGGTATGCGGTAATTATAGCAAATTTAAAAAGGCTTCTATGTGGACCCTTAGGCATGTAACAGAAAAGATTTATCATTCAGAAAGATTGACAACATTTAACAAGGAAGTAGAGTTCACTAATAATATTATAGCTTGGAACAAACTGTATAGTAAAAAGTTTCTAATTGAAAATAGCATTTACTTTGATGAAAACTTAAGGTATGGGGAAGATAGAACTTTTGTAATGAAATCCTATGTTTGTGCAAAATCTATACATGTAATACCTAATTGTGTTTATAATTATAGAGAAAGAGAAAACAATAACAATAAATCAGCTACACAGGAACTAACAATAAAAACTTTTAATGAAAGTATAGAAGCTTGCAAAATGGATGTTGAAGTGCTAAAGATGAATGAATGTAAATATACCACTAGGGATATTTATAATAAAGATAGATCACAGCATGATTTCTTCAGATTTATAGATTATTATGCATCAAAAAATATAGATACTGAGACATGGACGGAAATTATTAGATTAGCTAAAGAATATAGGAAGCTATTAGATGAAAATATGGATAGTTTATCATATTATCAAAGACGTAAAATAAGTTTTTTATTAGATGAGAATATAGAAGCATTAAAAGAATATTCAAAAAATAAGAAGAAACTGTATAAGTGTTTATATAATGAAGGAAGATATAAAATAAAAGATTTCACTGGAATTAAATGCCTAAGTCAATCACAAATTGATGATGTTAAGGTAGCAGATTTGAATTTGTTTCATAAAATAGAAAATTTAAAAATAGTAGATAGAATATTAAATATCAATGGTTGGGCATATTTTCATAGATTTAACCAAAATACTGAGAAATGTATGAGCAAATTCCTAGTTTTTAAAGCTAATGAAAAAGAAATGGCTTTTGAACTTACTTCTTTAAAAAGAAGGGATATAGCTTTAAAAAAAGGAAAGATATTATTTAATTATTTATACAGTGGGTTTGAAGGACAAGTAAATTTGAAAGAACTAAAGGATTTGGTAAATGAAGAACAGCAAAGCGTAAAAATTTATTTGCGATTAAGCATAAATGAAAAAATTTATAAAGATGTATATGTTAATAAATTAGATGTATTTAGATATTTAAATCAAATCAATAATCATAATAGTATATCACAAAGAGTAGAAAATATAGAATTTACTGAAACATACATAAAACTAGAAGGATGGGCAATGATTGATTATGAGTCTTATAGCAATTATACAGATGTTAGTAAGAAACTTATATTTGTTAATAGGCTTACAAAAGAAGAGCATATATATGAATTAATCAATAAAAAAAACAATTGGTGTAACAGTGATTTTCAATCAAACCCATACAAACATTATTATGCATATCCCGGGTGGAGCATTAATATTCCAATATATGATATTAATGCTGGTATTTATGATGCATATATAGAAGTTTGCAATAATAATATACGCTTACGAGAAGAATTGAAGTATCCAAGTGATAAGTTAATGAAGAAACGTAGATATTTGGATAAGGGATATATAAATTTTAATAGAAAATATAAATGTGAATTTACAACTAATGAACATATAAGAGAGCAATGTAAATTTATATTTATAATACAAGATTTAAAAGATCCAAGCTATGAAATTAATGGTGGTTATATACCGATAATAGGAGAAAAAAGTGATTATTGGGATTATAAAGATAGTGATGAGGAAGTAATGATAAAAAGAATTGCAGTGACTTATACTAATCTTCAATTTTGGGGTACATTTTTATATACTGGACTTAATAAAAAGATTTTAATTCTAGAAGATGAACAAGGAGAAAAATATAGTTTACCATGTTCAAGTTATGCATTTTTATATTTGAATAAAAAAAATACTGGTTGGCAAAGCTCGGTTAATTACAATATAAAAGATGGCCGTTATAAGCTTAAACTTGAAATTCAATCAGATAATAGATTAAAGACAGCTGATAAGTTTAAATTGAGCAATGGATTAAATAATAATAAACAAGTTTGGAATAAAGAACATTTTATAGATAGAACAAAGGTTAAATTTATAAGAACAGAAGATCTAGCTAAGCCTGGACTTTATGGCATTGAAGTACTAATAAGCAATTCAATGGATAATAAAATTGAAGGAATTAAAACTAAAGTCATTAAAAGAGTTAATCAAAAATTAGATAAAGTAGTTAAAAAGAATAAACTAATAAGAAAAATTAAAAATAAGGGTTTTAAATATAGAACAAGTATATATGTTGAGCTATATAAATTTTTATCGAAATTGCCTGTAGATTATAATAAAATTACATTAGTGAGTTATAAAGAAAAAATGCCTGCTGATTACTTTGAATTTTATAATAGAATAAAATCAGAATATCCGAATGTTGATATTGAGTTTATCGGTGGAAATCAGAAGAATTTATCGCAGTATATTAAGATGGCATTTAGATTTGCAAAGTCTGGTACAATTTTAATAGATAGCTATTATAGACATCTATATAATGTGAAGCATAGGAAGGAAACAAAATTTATACAAGTATGGCATGCAACTGGAATATTTAAAAGATTTGGATTACTAGCTGTTGGTAAAAACCAAGCTAATACTAAAGAGTTTGAAATAAATGCGCATCATTATTATACTCATGTAATAGTATCGGGAGATGAAATTGTTAAGCCTTATGCTGAAGCTTTTGGTCTTCCAGAGGAGAGGGTTTTACCGTTAGGTGTATCAAGAACAGATGAACTATTTAATATAATTGAACATGAAAAGGTAAGAGAAAAAGTTTATGAAATTTATCCTATGTTTAAAGGGAAAAAAGTTATTTTATATGCACCAACATTTAGAGGTGATGATGATGAACGTAAAGTGTTTAGAAATCAGTTAGAGTTCAGCAAGTTTGAAGAATTAAGCAAGCAAGGTTACATAATAATATGTAAAATGCATCCGGCAGTACAACAGCCGTTAGTAATTCCACAAAACATGAAAACATTTGTATATGATGTTACTAAGTATCCTAATATAAATGAATTATTCTATGTTTCAGATTTACTAATAACGGATTATTCGTCTAGTATATTTGAATTTGCGTTATTAAAGAAACCAATGATATTTTTTGCATATGACTTAGATAAGTACCTAAATGAACGTGGCTTTTATTACGATTATTCAGAATTTGTACCAGGACCGATATGTAGAAAAACAGATGAAATTGTTGACTGCATTAAAAGATTAAATGACCATGATTTTGAATATGATGGTTTTGTTGAAAAGTATATGAATAAATGTGATGGGCATGCAACAGAAAGATTAATTGAATTAGTTAAAAATAGATAAGGAGCGAAGAAAAATGAATATAGGTATTATTTTAGCAGGGGGAATTGGTAGTAGGATGGGATTGGTTGATCAACCCAAACAATTCATAGATGTATATGGAAAACCAATATTAATACATACATTGGAGGCATTTGATATGCATTCAGAGATTGATGCAGTTGCAGTTGTGTGTTTACCAGAATGGCAAGAAGATGTGAGAATATGGCTTAGAAGATATGAAATTAATAAGGTAAAATGGTTAATAGATGCAGGAAAAACAAGACAAGAATCTATTTATAATGGACTTAAAGCAATAAGAGCAGATGTAGCTGATGAGGATATTGTTGTTATCCATGATTCTGCTAGACCATTAATAAGCAATAGAATTATTAGCGATAATATAGCGGGAGCAAAAGAATATAAAGCAGTAGATACAGTTATACCTGCATCAGATACTATTGTGAAAAGTTTAGATGGTGAGAAAATTCACAGTGTACCATTGAGAAAAGAACTATATATGGGGCAAACTCCGCAGAGTTTTGAATATAAATTGATAATGGAAACACATAAATATGCACAAGAAAATGTAATTATAGATGCGACTGATGATTGTCAACTAGTGTTAAAAAGAGAAATACCTGTACAATTAGTGCAAGGAGATAAGTTGAATTTTAAAATTACAACCATGGAAGATTTAGTATTGTTAAAAGCTATTGTTAAAATAGGGAATGTGGAGAGTATATAATGTTTTCAAAGGGATTTAAAATAGTTGACAAAAAACGTTTTGAAATATATGTTGAAAATATTGATAATAAATCTGATGAAGCAGTAGTAAAAATAGATACTGCAGCCATATGCAAGGCTGATTTGAGATATTATTTAGGATTACGTGATAAAAGAATACTTGGATTAAAATATCCAATCAATTTATTGCATGAGGCTACTGGCACAATAATTAAAGATCCGACAGGTATTTTTAAGGCAGGGGATAAAGTTGCTTTATGCCCTAATATTGTAAGTGACGAAGCAAGAAAAGAATTTAAGATCTGTAATATTGAAGAGTTAGGAGATAATTATTGTCCTAAAGCTCAATTTGCATCGAGTAGCATAAATGGCTTCTCAAGAGAGTGTATTAGTTATCCAGTGAGTAATTTAATATTACTTCCTAATAATGTAGAAGATAAAATATCAGTTTTTTCAGAAATGATTTCAGTTACTTTTGCAGCAATTAGAAGAATACAAATACCTAATGATTCTAGAATTGCAATATGGGGAGATGGAATATTAGGATATATTTTGTATTGCGTTCTAAGTGAAATAAAGGTGGGAGAAATTACTGTTATAGGTCATAACAGAGAGAAATTAAATAAATTTACAGAAGCTAACTGTTTCACGTCTGAAGAATTTGAACTATGCAATCCTAATATAGATATTGCATTTGAATGTGTTGGGGGTAGAGGTGCTGAAAGTGCAATTAATCAAATAATAGATAAGGCCAATCCAGGAACTAAAATTGTACTAACTGGAGTTTCAGAAAAAAATGTCTCAATAAATACAAGAAAGATATTAGAAAAAGGATTATTACTATGTGGTGTGACAAGAAGTCATGTTAAGGATTTTAAGGATGCAGTTAATCTGTTGAATAGTCCAAAATTTAGAAAGAAAATTGAGCTTTTAGTATTAAGTGAAAATACTATTAATAACATAAAAGATTATTATAATGTATTTGAACTAGAGGCGAATAATAGGGCATTAGGTAAACATATAATGTATTTTAATTTCTAGGGAGATATAACAATGATAAGTATTATAATACCATGCTATAATTCTAAAAAATATATGGAAAAGAATATAAATTCTTTGTTGAGCCAGACATGTAAGGAATTCAGGGTAATATTCATAGATGATGGTTCTAGTGACAATGTAGAACGATATATTAGAGAAAAATTTGAAAAGCATGATATTAAATTTGATATTTATGTAATAGAACATAGGGGTGTAGGATATGCTAGAAATTTAGGCATTAAGGTAAGTTCTACACCATATACAATGTTTCTAGATGCCGATGATTATTTATTGGATAATACAGTTGAGCTATTTGTTAACTCTATTAGAAATGAAACGGCGGATATCATCTTAGGAGAGTATATGCATGAAGTTTCAAACAAGATAGTGTGGAAATATGAAGATGCATATAAGAAAATCAGTAATAGAATATCAGGAGAAGAACTTTTAAGTCTAATTTTTGATAATCTAGTACATATTTGTACTTCAAATGTAATATACAAAACAGATATAATAAAAAAAGAATCTTTTAAAGAGAATAGTTTATATCACGAAGATTTGAATTTGTATTACAAAGTGATAGCCAAGGCAAAAACTATTACATTTATACCTCAGGTATTAATGGCATATGTTATGAGAGAAAAATCATTGTCACATGATTTAAGTATAGAAAAACTTAAGCAAGGTATAGATATGTTGCAAGATTTAAAAGATACGTTTGTTAATGAGGGCGTGTCGAGCATAATAATAAAAAAAATTGATACAAAGGTTATACCTAATACATGTTTTCTTTTTTTTAATAAGCTTTGTTTATCAGAGGCAAATTTAATTAGGGTATATGAAGAAAGTGGATACTTTGAAACGATGAAACATACTAAGTTGGAAAATAGAAGTATAACATCATGTGTTAAATACCTACGAATTAAGCTTATTGCATATTTTCCTAATGTATATAAAAATATTTGGAAAATATATCAGGAGACTATTAAAAGTTTAATTAG
Organism: Clostridium sp. DL-VIII; assembly: GCF_000230835.1. Classification (NCBI taxonomy): domain Bacteria; kingdom Bacillati; phylum Bacillota; class Clostridia; order Eubacteriales; family Clostridiaceae; genus Clostridium; species Clostridium sp. DL-VIII. Next base: position 6,086,656 of record NZ_CM001240.1, on the reverse strand, counting down.
GAGGCAAAATAGTTGAAATCTATTTTAGGAAGAATATTTGCTTTAATATTTAAAATATTTAGTTTATGGAAAATACATAATAATAAAATTACTTTTATAATGACACATGATGATAAGTTCAATGGAAATATTAAATATGTTTATGAACAAATAAAATTAGATTATCCAAATTATAAAATTAATGTTATTAGCAGGAAGGATTACAGTATTAGAAAAATAAGAAGATTTAAGGATGTAGCTTACTTATTTATTCAAGTAACAGAATTGTATTTAAGAAAGAATTACCATTTAGCTACAAGTAAATATATTTTTTTGAATAATATTTTTATTACAGGAGCTTATTTAAAATTTAAAAAAGATGTTAAAGTAATACAGTTGTGGCATGCTATTGGAACATTTAAAAAATTTGGAGAAGAATATGCACCATCTGTTAAACTTAATGAATTGCAAAAAAAAGCAAATTCAATTTATACAGATTTAGTAGTATGTTCTAGTAAGGATATTTCTATTTATGCTAAAGCGTTTAATGTGAAAAAAGATAAAATTAAGGTAGTAGGAAGTCCGAATTGTGATTTATTCCATAATAGTGAAAAAATCAATAATATTAAAAAATCGATACTTAAACAGTACCCACAAATCAAAAACAAACGGATTATATTATATGCACCAACTTTTAGGGATGAAATTGAAGATAATAAAAAAGTATTAGAATACGTTAATATAATGGCAGAGAGTATTGATGAAAATTGTGTCGTATTATTAAGATTACATCCGCATATCTATAAACAATATGAGTATGGCAATAAATTTAATAATATAATAGATATGTCAGGATATGAAGATGTTAATGAATTAATGCTTATATCAGATTTATTGATTACAGATTATTCTTCTTTATTTTATGAATATAGCTACCTAGAAAAACCAATTATATTTTTTGCTTTTGATTTAAAAAGATATGAAAAAAGTAGAGGATTTTATTATGATTATACTGGATTTGTTCCTGGAGAAGTGATTTATGAGATAAAAGAATTAATTAACAAAATTAATAGTCATAATATAGTAAATAGAAGCATTGAATTTAAAAAGGAATATTTTAATTATGTTGATGGAAAATCATCTGATAGAGTATTATCAGCTTATTTAGAATAAAATATAAAAATATATTTATTTTTAACAGTACAAAATAAAGTAAATGATTTTATAAAGTATAAGTTTTGTTAATTAGAAACTTACATATAATTGTTTCAAATTATAATAATTTTGGGGGGAGAATAGTGAGTAATTATAGCAATAGGTTATTGTATACTCTAGAAGATAATAGTATTGAATTAAAAAAAGATAAGATGGGGAGAATTTTATTTTGGGATAACCTTAAATTTTTATTAATCTTAGTAGTTGTAGTAGGGCATTTTGCTGATTTCTATTCAACTTCTTCAATGAAAATGAAAGAACTATTTCTATTTATATATATATTTCATATGCCTTTATTTATATTTGTTTCGGGTTATTTCTCTAAAAAGATTATTAATGTAAAACAATTTAAAATAGAAAAAGTATTTTCATATTTAGTACTATATTTTTTGTTGAAAGTATGTTTTTTTATTCTAAATAAATATTTATTTGGTAAAGTAGAAACTTATTTTACACTTTTTAATGAAAATGGAGTGCCTTGGTATTTATTGGCCATGAGTATCTGGCTTTGTCTTACATATGTGGTAAAGGATATTAAATCAATATATGTATTATTTTCTTCGATTCTTATAAGTGTTTTAGCGGGATATGATAAAACTGTAGGAGATTTTATTTGTTTATCAAGAATTCTAGTCTTTTTTCCATACTTTGTAGTAGGGTACTATATAAGTGAAGAGAGACTAATAAAAATTTTAAAATGTAATTGGCTAAAATGTATGTCTTTAATTTTTTTATTGATCACAATTATAGCTATTTGTATGTATGGACAAAATTTATATCAATTTAGAGGTTATTTTACTGGACGTAATTCATATATTGTTTTGAATGAACCTTTATATGGTGGTGTATATAGAATATTATTTTATGGATTATCCGTAATTATTTCGTTAGGAGTTATATTCGCTACTCCTAAATGCAATGTGTTTTTTACAAAATTTGGTTCTAGGACATTACAAGTATATTTCTTACATTATTTAATCTTATCATTATATATCCATTATAAATTGAATGATTATTTAATAAAGTCTTTCCCAAAGAGTTGGAAATTTATTTATTTATGTTTAGCTATAATGTTAACTTATCTGCTATCTTTAAAAATGTTTGAATATCCTTTTAAAAGAATAATGGGTATAAATTTAAATAAACTAAAAGTTTCTCAGTATGATATGTAATAAAGTAAATGAGTATTTGTAATAGAAATCTTGATTGAAATGCTTAACTATGTGGATGTAGGATGGAAAATCAAAGAAAATATACCTAAGGAGATTGTAGAGTATTTTGATGAAATGGATCAAAGTAACATGAATAAATCCCATTGTTTTCATGTGAAAAAGGTGGAAGAGTTAGGAGACATCAAAAATATAACGACATATATGGAAAAGAATATAAACTATAGAAAAGCAAATCTCTATGGTTTTAATTCATATTTATAAATGGACCTGTTGTAAAATGAAATTGAACTAATAAAAAATCCATAGTTGATTATTCTGTGTTATGATTTAATCGCTAAACAAAAAATATACACGGAGGATAATCACTTTGGACTACCCAAATAATAGCACAAAATCACGTAAAAATAAACATTTGAATTTTGAAGAGCGTATGCTTAGCCAGCTTCATCTAAAAGATGGCTTTTCACCTTATAAGATAGAAAAAGAGTTAAAAAGTCCTATAAACACTATCTTAAATGAAATTAGACGTGGAACTACAACTCAAATTATTCAAGGAAAATATGTTGAAGTATACTTTGCTGATACTGGCGAAGCTATCGCTAGCGGTAGATTTAAGCGTTCTCAAATGATTTGCACAAAGACATTGTATAATCATATAGATATTGGTTTATTAGATGTAAAAAACACTGATTTACCAATGAAGCTACGTAGAAATACAAAGCCTACTAGAATTAAAAATCATAAGAAAAAACTTGGTTCTAGCATATCAGATCACCCATTAGAGATAAACACTCGCAACGAGTTTGGTCATTGGGAAATTGACACTGTTATTGGTCAAAAATCTAATAATGATAATGTACTACTTACAATAGTAGAGCGTAAGACTAGATATGCTATGGTAATTGATATTGTATCGAAAACCGCCGAATCAGTTACTGATGCTCTCAATAGAGTACGTAGTTTATTTGGCAATCAATTTAGTCAAGTTTTTAAGACTATAACTGATGATAATGGCGTAAACGATAGAACATGAGTACCTCGCATCAGGTTTGAATTTTTGAGATAATTAATCAAAGCTTTAAAAAACTACAAGTTTTTCAAAGTAACTAAACTAGTTTTTTGGAGGTACTAATGGATAAAACAACTCATGAAATGCGATTAATGCATTGGACATCTATTATAAGCGAATGCCGTAGTAGCGGCAAGGGTGTTAGATCTTGGTGTAATGAAAACAATATTAATGAAAAACAATTTTACTATTGGCAGCGCCGTGTTAGAGGACAAGTATTCAAGACACTGAAAAATACTGAATCTCAGAAGCAAATAAATTTTGTTCAACTCCCAGTACCTATTGAATCTTCAATAACTACTCCTTCCTTTAAGTCTGACATAGTTATACACGTCGGAAATAACGTGCTAGAAATTTCTAACACTGTTTCGGAAAATTTACTTTCTATGGTTTTGAAGGTGATGTCGAATGTTAAATAATGCATCTGGTTTTAAAAAAATCTACATTGCCTGCGGCTACAGCGATTTGAGAAGAGGTATCGTAGTGCAGCAAGAATTTAAACTCGATCCCTTCAATAGTGAAATCCTATTTTTATTTTGCGGCAGAAAAACAGATCGTATTAAAAAAGGTCTTTTATGGCAAGGTGATGGATTTCTTCTTTTATATAAGCGCCTTGAAATTGGAAAATTTCAATGGCCGCGTAATGAAGATGACGTTAAAGCCATTTCAATTCAGCAATTAAATGGTTAATGGAAGGACTTTCTATTGATCAAAAGAAAGCTATTAAAACTATAGCTCCTGGTTAAGATTTTATAACTTAGTTATCCACAATGGAGACTTTGATTACAAGGCTTTTCCACAATTTTTATAAATTGTATTTTTTCTATTGTATATGGCTTTTTTATATGGTATCTTGTCCATATGGATAAGAGATATACAGAAGCCGAATTAAAAAAACTTAATAAGGAAGATATGATTTCGATTTTCATGACTATGCAAAAGCTTGTAGAAAATCTTTCTTTGACTTGTGCTGAACAAAAGGTTCAACTAGAGCAAGTAAATCAAAATATGAACTTGATTTTAGAACAACTACGTATTTCAAAAACTAAGCAATTTGGTCGTTCTTCAGAAAAGATGGTTTATGATGGTCAGTTAAAATTGGAATTGTGTTTCGATGAAACAGAAGCGACTATTGTTAATAAGTATGTTGTAGAACCTTATATGGAAGAAGTCTGTCCCAAAGCATACAAACGTAAAAAGTGAAAGGTCAACGTGAGGAAGAGTTAAAGGGTATTCCAGTTGTAGTGATTAATCATGAATTATCTGGCGAAGAGCTTAATGAACGTTTGGGCAATAAATGGAAACGCCTTCCGGATGAAGTTTATAAAAGACTTGCTTTTCACCCAGCTAAATTTGAAGTGGAAGAACATCACGTTGCAGTTTATGCTGGAAAAGATAATGAAACTATTATCAGAGGCAATCGCCCAGCCGACTTGTTAAGATGTAGTATTCGTACAACTTCACTTGGAGCTGCTATTATGAACAGCAAATATGTAAATGCTATTCCATTATATCGTCTTGAACAGGAATTTTTAAGAAATGATGTAGTTATTAGAAGACAGGTAATGGCTAATTGGGTAATTCGGTGTGGAGAAAGATATCTTTCACTACTTTATGATAGACTCCATAAAAAGCTATACAAATGCCAGGTGTTGCAGGCATATGAAACTCCCGTTTGCGTAAGCAAGGATGGGCGATCTGCTGGTGCTAAAAGCTACATGTGGGTTTATCGTACAGGTAAAATGCATGAAGGCTCTGCTATTGTACTTTATGAATATCAGAAGACACGTAATTCCAACCATCCGCGTGAATTTTTGAAAAGTTATTCTGGCATAGTTGTTACAGATGGATATCAGGTTTATCATAGCTTAGAGAAAGAATTTGAAGACCTTAGAATTGCAGGATGCTGGAGTCATGCTAGGCGACGTTTTGCAAATGTTGTAAAGGCTCTTGGTAAAGAAAAGGCTAAAGGAACTCTTGCAAATGACGCATTAAAGCAAATAGCCTCTATTTATAAAGTAGAAGGCTTATTGAGTGAGCTCTCATCAGAGGAGCGTCAAAAGCAAAGGCAATTGACTGTAAAACCGCTGATAGAGGATTTCTTCGCATGGGTAAAAGAACATCAGAATGCTGTTCTTCTGAAATCTGAAACAGGAAAAGACTTTACCTATTGCATTAATCAAGAAAAATATCTTAGAGTTTTTCTTGAAGATGGTAATGTTCCAGCTGATAATAATGCAGCTGAAGGAAGTATTCGAGGCATCTGCATCGGAAAACGTAATTGGCATCTTATCGACACCGTTGATGGTGCTAAAACTAGTGCTATTATTTACAGTATTGCAGAAACAGCTAAAGCAAATAATTTGAAGCCTTATAATTATTTCGAATTGCTTCTTACAGAAATTCCAAAGCATATGGAAGATACTAATCTAGATTTTCTTGAGGATCTTCTTCTATGGTCTGAAAAACTTCCACTTGAGTGTAAGAAAATAAAATAGATATTTTTTAAGCCGCCATGAATGGCGGCTTTATTCATATAAGTACTCATGATTTACCGTTTACGTTGCTTCCTGTACGTATAAAAGCCATTTATATAATAATTTAATGAAAAAGCTAAAAAGATGAATTATGTATTAAAATATGGAAACTATGTCGATTTAATGATAATATAGTCTTACACTAACATAATTAGTATGGGGGAATATTTATGAAATTAAAAAGATGGACAAGCATATTAGTACTAATGGTGTCTTTTTTAGGCGTAAGCAACTATATTCCAGCGAATGCGACTGAAATATCAGCTTCTATTATGCAAAACAGAGATAACACAGTAAATGAATCACAAAGTGAATACAAAAATGTATTGGAGGAGGATACTACAACTCCTGCTGCTACTCAAGTTTCAATTACTTCGGAGACACAGCAAAATGAGAAAAATAATGCAAATATAGTAGATTCATCTCTTAAAACAGTAACAGAAACATATGTTAATCCGATGTATAAAGATGTGGATTTAGAATCATCTTCATCTGCTAGTAATACATTTAGTAGTTTTTCAACACTTACAGGGACAAGCCAACAAGCATTTGCGACAATAAAAGAAGCAAGCGATTATATGCGTGAGCAGATGGTAAAAAGGTCAGATACTATTACTTTTACTGTAAATACGTCATATTATCCTAATATTTCTGAAGACATTTTTAATTTAGCTATTGAGGATAGCGACAAAGCTAGCTCAAGTGAAGGGGATTATTTATATGCACATTTTAAATCGTATAATAGTAAGATGTCTTATAGTTCAAGTTATGTTATCTTTACCTATAATATTTCATATTTAACTACATATGAACAAGAACAAGAAGTAAATTCAAAAGTAAAAAATGTATTAGACAGTCTAAATGTTTACAATAGTGATGAATACACAAAAATTAAAGCAGTTCACGATTACATAGTACAAAATATAAAATATGATTATAGCTTACAAAATTATTCTGCATATAATGCAATTGTTGAGAATAATGTTGTATGTCAAGGCTTTGCATCCTTAACGTATAAGATTCTAAAGGAATTAGGAATAGGAGTACGTTATATCACTGGAATGGGCGGTGGTGGCGCACATGGATGGAATATAGCACGTATTAATGGAAAATGGTATAATATTGATAACACATGGGACGAAAATCTTTATTCATATAGTGATACTATAAGTTATAGATATTTTTTAAAAAACAATACAGATTTTGATGATCATATAAGAAACCCGGAATATGACACTGATTCATTTAACAAAGCATATGAGATGTCCAATGATTCATATGTATATTCACCAACAAAAGTCGAATCGGTAACATTAAATACAAATTCTTTAAACTGGACAGTAGGAAAAACAGGAACATTTACAGCAACAATCGCACCAAGTAATGCAAGCAACAAAGCAGTGACATGGGGGTCAAGTAACACAAAGGTAGCAACAGTAGATGCAAATGGAAAATTAACAGCAGTAGGAGCAGGAAGTGCAACAATAACATGTACAGCAAGTGATGGGAGTGGAAAATCTGCAACTTGTACTGTAACAGTAACGAATCCATTAACAAAGGTGACATCAGTAGCATTAAATACAGCAAATTTGAATTGGACAGTAGGAAAAACAGGAACATTTACAGTTACTGTAGGACCAAGTAATGCAAGTAATAAAGGTGTTACATGGAAATCAAGCAACACAAAGGTAGCAACAGTAGATGCAAATGGAAAGCTAACAGCAGTAGGAGCAGGAAGTGCAACAATAACATGTACAGCAAGTGATGGAAGTGGAAAATCTGCGACCTGTGTAGTTACAGTAACACCTGCGATAGTGAAAGCAACATCAGTAAAATTGAATACAAATAAGTTAAACTGGACAGTAGGAAAAACAGGAACTTTTACAGCAACAGTAGCTCCAAGTAACGCAAGTAATAAGGGTGTTACATGGAAATCAAGTAATACAAAGATAGCAACAGTAAGTTCAAATGGAAAGTTAACAGCAGTAGGAGTAGGAAGTGGAACAATAACATGCACAGCAAGTGATGGAAGCGGAAAATCTGCAACTTGTACTTTAACAGTAACGAATCCATTAACAAAGGTGACATCAGTAGCATTAAATACAGCAAATTTGAATTGGACAGTGGGAAAAACAGGAACATTTACAGTTACTGTAGGACCAAGTAATGCAAGTAATAAAGGTGTTACATGGAAATCAAGCAACACAAAGGTAGCAACAGTATATGCAAATGGAAAGCTAACAGCGGTGGGAGCAGGAAGTGCAACAATAACATGTACAGCAAGTGATGGAAGTGGAAAATCTGCGACCTGTGTAGTTACAGTAACACCTGCGATAGTGAAAGCAACATCAGTAAAATTGAATACAAATAAGTTAAACTGGACAGTAGGAAAAACAGGAACTTTTACAGCAACAGTAGCTCCAAGTAACGCAAGTAATAAGGGTGTTACATGGAGATCAAGTAATACAAAGGTAGCAACAGTAAGTTCAAATGGAAAGTTAACAGCAGTAGGAGTAGGAAGTGCAACAATAACATGCACAGCAAGTGATGGAAGTGGAAAATATGCAACTTGTGCTGTAACAGTAATCAAATAAAAAAACTTACAACATGATAGTGGAATTCGATAAAGGAGTTGTTTTAATAACAACTCCTTTATCGTAAAATAAAAAAAGATGGGTATAAATACAAATATTAAATATATATTGGATTGAGAGATATTTACTTAAACCATTTCACTATTATGGTATATATGATATAATATAAAATAGTATAATTTGGAAATAAAGGAATAATAATAATAAAAATCAAACTACATTTGAGAATTATTACAATAGTTTTTGTAATATCAATGTTGATGCAACTAGGGGAATTTACTACAATAACAGCTAATGCAGTAAGTATAGTAAAAGTAACATCAATAAAATTAAATACAAATAAATTAAATTGGACAGTAGGAAAAACGGGAACATTTACAGCAACAATTGCACCAAGTAATGCAAGCAATAAAGACGTTACATGGAAGTCAAGCAATACAAAGGTAGCGACAGTAAGTTCAAGTGGAAAGTTAATAGCAGTAGGAGTGGGGAGTACAACAATAACATGTACTGCAAACGATGGAAGCGGGAAGTCTGCAACATGTGTGCAGTGACGGTAATAGATAAGGATATGATAACTCTTGATAGCACTAATGCTAATGTAAGTAATGGAGTCCTAACCTTAAAAACTAAATTGAATAATAAAAAAATTATAATTCCATCAAAAATAAATGGACAAACTATTACAAGTATAGGATCGAGTGCATTTAGTGGATGTAAGAAAGATGCAAAATATTATGTGAGTAATAAATCTATAAGGGATTTGCTTATCAATAGTAATTCTTCAATTAATGCAAATCAAATAATAATAAAAGCATAGTTCTACTTAAATAACAGTAGCGCTAATAATGATTTTTTTATAAGGGACAACAATCAAAATAATATGTAAATCAAAGAATAGATAAGATAAAGATACATAATCTTATCTATTTCTTTATTCAGAAAATAAGTTGAAAATTCTTAGAGTATATAATATATTTTAAATTTGACACGATTTTGACAAAATAATAAATTATAATATGTTAAGGTAAATTATAGATATGTTGCAATTAAAAATTTGAAATGTATAATTATTGCTAGAATCCGTACAGGATTTATTAAAATTATTTGTTAAGTATCAAATGTATATTGTTAATTACAATATATTTTATAAGAATGTATTTTTAGACAATGGTAGTTTATTTTAATGCTGGGATGTGAAATGATGTCATTTTTGGAATTTAATTTTTGGATTTTTTTATGTGTATTGATTTTGGCATATTATTTTTTGCCTAAAAAGTTTCAATGGTTATGTCTGCTTATTGGCAGCTATGTATTTTATACATTTGCTGGAGTAAAGACTGTTGGTTATATTATTTTTACGACAGCTAGTGTTTGGATTGGCTCAGTACTAATTAGTAAAATTAATGAGAAGATGGAAAGTGAATTAATTGAAAAAAAAGAATTTTTAGCACTGCAAGATAAGAAAAATATAAAAATTATGGCGAAGAAAAAACAGCGGATAATTTTTTGGTTTGTTTTATTAATTAATTTTGGAATTCTTGCATTTTTGAAATACTTTAATTTTTTAACAGAGAATATTACAGGATTAGTTAATCTGACAACAGGAAATAAAATAGAGCCGATTACCCTAGGATTATTACTGCCTCTTGGAATATCCTTTTATACATTTCAATCTATGGGATATTTTATTGATGTGTATAACGGTAAATATAAGGCGGAAAAAAACTTGTTTAAGTTTGCATTATTTATTTCTTTTTTTCCTCAAATTATACAGGGTCCTATTAATAGATTCGATAAACTAGCAAATCAGCTATATGGAGATCATAAATTTGACTTGAATAAATTTCAATATGGATTGCAGTTAATTTTATGGGGACTTTTTAAAAAGATGATAATTGCTGATAGAGCAGTAGCAGTTGTTAATCAGGTATTTGGTCATTATGACAAGTATGGTGGTGGTATTACAATAATAGGGATACTATTTTACTCATTGCAGCAATATGCTGATTTTTCTGGTGGAATAGATGTAGCTATGGGTATTGCTGAATTATTTGGAATTAATATGTCTATAAACTTTAAACGTCCGTATTTTTCAACTTCATTATCAGAATTCTGGCGTAGATGGCACATCTCACTAGGTTCTTGGATGAGAGATTATATTTTTTATCCCTTAGCACTTACCAAGCGAATGGGCAAAATGGGAAAATATGCCAATAAACATCTTGGTAAGAGAACTGGGAAAGTAATACCGGTTGCTATCGCGAATCTTGTAGTGTTTTTAGTTGTTGGGATTTGGCATGGCCCATATTGGCATTACGTAGCATGGGGCTTATACAATGGTATTATAATTGCTTTTAGTGCTATCTTAGAACCTTTTTATATATGGTTAAAAAAAATGACCAGAGTAAATACCAAATGTTTTCCGTATCATTTATTTAGAATATTAAGGACATTTTTTATTGTAAACTTAGGCTGGTATTTTGATAGGGGAAATGCACTACATGCTTCATTCTATATGCTGCATAATACTATAACGAATTTTAAGTTTAACGAATTAATGGATGGAACAATTCTTAAGCTTGGTATTAAGCCACATGATTTTATAGTGCTATTTGCAGCGACAATTATATTATTAATAATAAGTATAATGCAGGAAAATGGAATCAAAATTCGAGAGTTTTTGTCTCAAAAAAACTTGTTTCTTAGATGGGCAGTGCTTTATGCGTTAATTTTTGCAATTATCTGTTTTGATGCTAGTTCAACAAATTTACTGGGAGGTTTTATGTATGCACAATTCTAAAGCAGCATGGTTTAGAGTGATAATATTTATAATATTATTATTTATGATAAACTATACCTTAATATTTGTCTTTGTACCTAAGGGCGGAAATGCAAGGATGACTATGCGTGAAATGTATTCTCAAAAAGAAAATATTGATGTAGCGTTTATAGGTGCTTCATTATCAGAAAGAGATGTTTATCCTTACATTATGGATAAAAAATTAGGCGTAAAGACATTTGATTATGCATTTCCTTCACAAATGTTTGTTGGTACATATTATTCTTTAAAGGAATTGTTTGATTATCAGAAACCAAAATTAATTATTTTAACCGCAGAGCAGCTTAATTTCACAATAAAGGAAGAAAAAACTTTAGCATATACTAGTACTGCACCATATATGAAATCATTTATAAATCAAATAGAATATTATTTTATGTCCTCTGCCCTAGATGGGGCATATTTGGACAGGCTTTTTCCATGGCGTGGATATCATGTAAATTCTGTACAGGCTTTAATGAAAAATTTTCACGAAAAATTGGATAAGTCTTATATTAATTATCCAGAGCCAGGACAAGTGGAGGATTTTGAAAAAAATAAAACTGGTTATATAGGAAACGGAGCTATAAAATTGAATCCTAATGATCCAAATGGAACTATTAATTATAATAATTTAAAAGTTTCTCGTACTAATAGAAATATCAGTGAGATACAGGGAAAGAATGTAGAATATTTAAAAAAAATATCTGAGTTATGTAAAGAAAATAATTGTGAATTAATTCTCTTGAATCCACCAGCTCCTGTATATCAAGTACTAAGAGTTAATAACTATTTTGATTTCAATAATGAGATAGCTAAAATTGCTAAGGACTTAAATATTGAGTATTATGATTATAGTTTAATTAAATCGGAATTATTTAAATTGAATGAAAATTATTTTTGCGATGGAGAGCATCTTAATAGTACAGGTGCGAAGGCTTTTTCAGAATCTTTTGCGGACTTCTTAAAATTAAGACAAAATGGTGAAGATATGGGTAAATATTTTTATACACCAGAAGAGTATAAAGCATCTATAAATTATATTGCAAATACATGGTTTAACTTTACAAAAGATGGGGGTAAAATAAAATTAACTGCTGATTCTACTCATGGAACTAAGGTGACTCCAGAATACCAATTTGTCTTAACAGATTTGGAAACAGGAGAGCAAAAGATAATACGGGATTATGATAAAAGTCCAACTTTTATTTTTGATTCATCAGAATATAAAAAATATAAAATACGAGTAAATGCTAGGGTAAATGGAGCTAGTGATGATAAATTAACTCGCTACTACGAAGAAGAAATTTCAAAATAAGATTTTTAGAAAGTGTAGGTAATAATATGGAGAAAAGTATTTTAACGTATCTTGAAAGATCAGAAAAAGAATTTCCGGATAAAATTGCTTTTTCTGATAATGAATATGAATTAACTTATCATGAGTTAGCTGAAGCAGCTCGTAGTATTGGAAGTTTTTTAGTGAGGGAAATAGGTACTCGTAAAGCGGTTGTTGTGTATATGGAAAAAAACGCCAGGAATATTGCAGCTTTTATGGGAGCTGCATATGCGGGGTGTTTCTATGTTCCATTAGATGCAAAAATGCCTATGGAACGAATTAATATAATATTAAAAACACTGCAGCCAGCTGTTGTAATTTATGATAATAAGACAGAAAAATTTCTTCCTCTTATGGAAACAGATTGCTTAAAGGTATTGTATGATGAGATTCACATGCTGCCACAGAATCCAGAGCAATTAGAAAATGCTCGAAGACAAATGATTGATACTGATCCTTTGTATATTCTTTTCACAAGTGGATCAACAGGAGTTCCTAAAGGTGTTATTGTATGCCATCGTTCCGTAATAGATTATGCAGATTGGGTCACCAAAACATTTGACCTAAATGAAAAAACAGTGTTTGGAAATCAAACACCATTTTATTTTAGTATGTCTGTATTAGATATATTTGCAACTATTCGAAGTGCTGCTACATTATACATTATTCCTAAAATGTTATTCTCTTTTCCTGTAAAATTATTAGAGTTTGTAAAAGAGAAAGAGATTAATACAATTTATTGGGTTCCTTCAGCGTTGAGTATAGTTGCAAATCTAGGAGCTTTAGATGTGGTACAAGTACCGAATTTAAGGAGAATTCTATTTGCAGGTGAAACAATGCCTACTAAGCAGCTTAATATTTGGCGTAGGCACGTTCCGCATGCAATGTATGCTAATTTATTTGGGCCTACTGAGATTACAGACATTGGAATTTATTATATAGTTGATAGAGAATTTAGGGATGATGAACCTATTCCAATAGGAGTGCCATGTGATAATGTGGGTGCGTTAGTAGTGAATGAGAATGGAGAGCTTATTGATGAATGTGGTAAGATTGGTGAATTATTAATTCGCGGTTCGTTCCTAGCTTGCGGATATTATAATAATCCTGAAAAGACAAAAGAGGTGTTCATACAAAATCCAGTAAATAATAGCTATCCTGAAACAGTTTATTGTACGGGAGATTTAGTTTACTGGAATGAAAATAGAGAATTAGTATATGCATCACGTAAAGATTTTCAAATTAAACATATGGGAAATCGTATTGAACTTGGAGAAATAGAAAATGCAATAGGTGCTTTAGATGGCGTAGATATGTGTTGCTGCCTATATAATATAGAAAATGATCATATTGTTGCGGTATATACAGGAGATTTAGATACAAAAGAAATGTCAAAGTTGTTAATGAAAAAGATTCCACGTTATATGATACCTAATGTATACCATAATCCATCAAATATGCCGCTTAATATGAATGGAAAAATTGATCGAACAAAACTAAAAAATGAATATATATCGAAATGAAAATTTTATATATTATGGTAAAGGAGAACTATTATGGAAAAATTAATTAAATTATTAGAAGAGGTTAGAGATGATGTGGATTTTAATGAGTGTAAGACTTTGGTGGATGAAGGAATTTTAGATTCATTTGATATTATTCAAATTGTCAATTTAATTGATGAAGAATACGATATTGAAATTCCAGCTATTGAAATAATCCCTGAAAATTTTAATAGTGCACAAGCCATTTTCAATATGATACAGCGTTTACAAGAAGAATAAATACAGAAGAGAAACCGTGCAGATATTAAGTTATCACATGGTTTTTTATTTTATTTAAATGTGGTATATATGTAATATTTTGTTTTGAGATAATTTTTGATATGGTATAATGTTATAATAAGTATAAATTATGGAAAATATGGAGGGATAACATGCTGAAAGCAAAAAGAAAAGAAATTATTACATTCTTGTTATTAACAATGTGTACAAGTTTGCTCCAAACTACTTTAGCACTTTCTGCAGAAAAGGATAATGAGAGAAGTATACTAATAAACTCAGCTCAAGTAACAGATTCAAAGGCAGGTACTACTGAAGAAAATACTATTATAGAAGCAGCGGATAATAAGCTTGTCAATTCAAGTGCGAATAGTGAATCGGATTTTACATATGAGGTGGATTCAGGAACAATAATAATAACAGGATACACAGGTAGTGCAACGGATGTTATTATACCAAGTCAAATTAATGGAACTAGAGTAGGAGCATTAGGATACGGTGCATTTGCAAATTGTAATAATATAAAAAATGTAACTATACCAGATACTGTAACAAGCACAGGATATAATGTGTTTAAAAATTGTACTAATTTACAAAGTGTAAATATACCGCCCCATATGACATATATTGCGGATTATTCATTTTATGGATGTAGTAATTTATCAAGTATAACAATACCAAATAGCATAACATCAATATCTAAATCTGCATTTTATGGATGTAGCAAATTAACAAGTATAACCATACCAGATAGTGTGGGAAGTATAGGAGACTCAGCATTCTATGGATGCAGTAACTTAATAAATGTAAGTCTTCCGAATAATATACCTACTATAGCTGATTCTGTATTTTATGGATGCAGTAATTTAACAGGTATAACTATACCTAGTAGTGTAAGAAGTATAGGAAATTACGCATTTTATAGATGTAGTGCTTTGAAAAATATATCACTACCAGATAATGTAAAAAATATAGGATATGAGGCGTTTGAAAATTGTAGTAGCTTAATTAGTGTGAATATACCAAAAGGATTAACGCTTATAAATTCGCAGTTATTTCAAAATTGTACTAGTTTAACTAGTATTACCGTACCTGATAATATAACAGAAATAGATAGTCAAGCATTTTATGGATGTAGCAACTTACAAAATATCACTATACCAAACAGTGTGAAAACTATACATAATACTGCATTTGGAGAATGTACCAACTTAACAAGTATAATATTACCAAATAATTTAGCCAATATAAGTGAACAGATGTTTGAACAGTGTAGCAATTTAACAAGTATAACAATACCAGATAGTGTAACAACAGTAGGACGTTTTGCTTTTTATGGATGTAGCAATTTAAAAAGTATTACTATACCAAGCCATGTAACAAGTATAGATGAAAATGCATTTAAAGAATGCAGTAGTTTATCAAGTATAACTATTCCTGCCAGTGTAACAAGTATAAAGAGTAATGCATTTAATAATTGTGAAAAAGCACTATTTTATGTGGAGAATGAACAAATAAAAAATCTTTTAATCAGTGCGCTGGTAGATGAAAGTAAAATCATAGTAACTGGTAAATCGGATTTTGGATTTGATTCAAATACAGGAACAATAACAACATACAATGGAAGTGACACTCAGTTAATCATGCCAAGTACAATTAATGGAGTTCCAGTAACTAATATAGGGAAATCCTCATTTAAAAATCTTAGTAATATAACAAGTATAATCATTCAGGGAAATGTAATAAGTATAGGAGATTCTGCATTTCAAGGTTGTAGTAAGTTATCAAGTATAGTAATACCAAATTCTATTACAAGTATTGGTGATTCTGCGTTCTGGGGATGTAATAATTTAACAAGTATAACTATACCAGATAGTGTAAAAAGCATAGGAAATTATGCATTTGTAGATTGTAATAGTACATTGTTTTATGTACTTAGTGAAAAGACAAAGGAATTATTAGAAAGTGCTGGAGTAGACGAAAGTAAGATTGTTATAAAGGAACCACCAACAGTAAAAGTGACATCAGTTCTATTAAACACAAATGCTTTAAACTGGACAGTAGGAAAAACAGGAACATTTACAGCAACAGTGGCGCCAAGTAATGCAAGTAATAAAAGTGTTACATGGAAGTCGAGTAACACAAAGGTAGCAACAGTAGATGCAAATGGAAAATTAACAGCAGTAGGAGCAGGAAGTGCAACAATAACATGCACAGCAAGTGATGGAAGTGGAAAATATGCAACATGTGTAGTTACGGTAACTAATCCATTAACAAAGGTAACATCAGTAACATTAAATACAACAAATTTAAATTGGACAGTAGGAAAAACAGGAACATTTACAGTAACAGTGGCGCCAAGTAATGCAAGTAACAAAGGTGTTACATGGAAATCAAGTAACACAAAGGTAGCAACAGTTGATGCAAATGGAAAATTAACAGCAGTAGGAGCAGGAAGTGCAACAATAACATGCACAGCAAGTGATGGAAGTGGAAAATATGCAACATGTGTAGTTACGGTAACTAATCCATTAACAAAGGTAACATCAGTAACATTAAATACAACAAATTTAAATTGGACAGTAGGAAAAACAGGAACATTTACAGCAACAGTGGCGCCAAGTAATGCAAGTAATAAAAGTGTTACATGGAAGTCGAGTAACACAAAGGTAGCAACAGTAGATGCAAATGGAAAATTAACAGCAGTAGGAGCAGGAAGTGCAACAATAACATGCACAGCAAGTGATGGAAGTGGAAAATATGCAACATGTGTAGTTACGGTAACAAAACCAGCAACAGTAAAAGTGACCTCAGTAAAATTAAATACCAATAAATTAAACTGGACAGTAGGAAAAACAGGAACGTTTACAGCAACAGTGTTGCCAAGTAATGCAAGTAACAAAGGTGTTACATGGAAATCAAGTAACACAAAGGTAGCAACAGTTGATGCAAATGGAAAATTAACAGCAGTAGGAGCAGGAAGTGCAACAATAACATGCACAGCAAGTGATGGAAGTGGAAAATATGCAACATGTGTAGTTACGGTAACAAAACCAGCAACAGTAAAAGTGACCTCAGTAAAATTAAATACCAATAAATTAAACTGGACAGTAGGAAAAACAGGAACGTTTATAGCAACAGTGTTGCCAAGCAATGCAAGTAATAAGAATGTTATATGGAAATCAAGTAATACAAAGGTAGCAACAGTAAGTTCAAATGGAAAGTTAACGGCAGTAGGAGCAGGAAGTGCAACAATAACATGCACAGCAAGCGATGGAAGCGGAAAATATGCAACATGTGTTGTAACTGTAAAAAAATAAGTTTAGTTCATAGCAAATTAGGGCATTTAGAAAGATGTCTTAATTTGCATTTTTTATTTGAGTTTTTTGAATATTACAATGTAGTTTTTGAGTTTTAATTGGTATATATGTAATATTATGATAAAATATGAATATAGATACATAGATTTGTTATTTAAAGAGGGGAGAAAATAATATGCTCAAGATAATAGAGAGACAAGTTGGAAAGTTATTGTTTTTTTCAATTTGCATAAGCCTGTTGCCAAGCACAGTAGCATTTTCACAGGAGAAAACTACAAATGATACAAGGATTAATACAATAGTTCAGACAACAGGCCCGGCTGTAAGTATCAATAAAGAAAAGACTGTAACAGAATCATTAAATAATGAACTTGTTAATTCAGGCGTTACAAATGAAGCAAAATTTACATTTGATTCAAGTACAGGAACAATAACTGGATTTTATGGCTCTGATCAAGTAGTAGTCATACCAAGTACAATTAATGGGGTTACTGTAAAGAAAATAGGGGAAAATGCATTTTTTAGTTGTGATAATTTAACAAGTGTAACTATTCCTAGCAGTGTAACAAGTATAGGTTCTAGTGCATTTTCTTCGTGCAATTATTTGGTCAACGTGTCAATTCCTAACAGTGTGAAAAGTATAGGAGGGTGTGCATTTGAGTATTGTACTAGATTAGCAAGTATAACGATTCCGGATAGTGTAACAAGTATAGGATCAAGCGTATTTTATGAATGCAGTAGTTTAAAGAGCGTGAAATTTCCTAGTGGTTTGACAAGTATAGGTGATTGCGTATTTTATAATTGTAGCAGTTTAGATGACATAACAATACCAGATAATGTAACAAGTATAGGAAATGATGCATTTCTTAGTTGTACTAAATTAACAAGCATACATTTACCGGTGAGTTTGGATCATATAGGTAAAAATGCATTTATAAATTGTAGTGGTCTGAAGTCTGTGGTAATTCCTAAAAATGTAACAGGCATAGAAGATTATGCCTTTTATGATTGCACCAGTTTAAAAAGTATAACTATTCCAGACAGCGTAACAAGTATAGGGCAGCATGCATTTTACGATTGTGAAAATGCCTACTTCTATGTAGATAGTGAAAAAATGGAAAATATGCTTATTACTAAGTGTTATGTAGACGATAGAAGAATTATGTTTAATCAAAAGATAACAACTTTAACTTTAAATACATATAGTTTAAATTTGAGAAAGGGTAATAAAAGTTCACTAAAGGTGTCAATAATTCCTTGTTATGCAACTAACCAGGAATTGGAGTGGAAATCAAGTAATAGTAATATAGTTACAGTAGATGGAAATGGAAATTTAGATGCTGTTGGTGTGGGAAAGGTTCAAGTAACATGTAGAGCTACTGATGGAAGTAATGTAAGTGCAACATGTAATATAGTAGTAATAAATAATCAATCCGTTATAAATTTTGATGCAGATACAGGAACTATAATTGGATATGATCCTGGACCATATACAGAGGCAGTTATACCAAGTACAATTGATGGTGTGAAGGTAACAACTATAGGTGATAAAGCATTTGCTGATTGCAATACTTTAACAAGTATAACTTTACCTGATACTATAAAAAGTATAAATGATTATGCATTTTCAGGGTGTACTGCATTAACAAGTATAAATTTACCGAAGAACTTAATAAAAATAGGAGATTATGCATTAGAGTCTTGTTATAAATTAAAAAGTATAATAATACCTAATGGAGTAACAAGTATAGGAAATCATGCATTTGCCAGCTGTGGGACACTAACACAGGTAACAATACCGAATAGTGTAACAAGTATGGGAGATTACGCATTTTCTGAGGATGGTGGATTAACAAAGGTGTCTATGCCCAGTAGCATAAATAGAATAGGAAGAAGTACATTTCTTAGGTGCTATAAATTGACAAGTATAACAATACCAAATGGGGTAACAAGTATAGGTGAGTATGCATTTGAATTTTGTGAGAATTTACAAGGTATAATTATTCCTGAGAGTGTAACAAGCATAGAGGGGGAGTATGCGTTTAGAGGGATAAGTAATAATGCTATATTGTATATAGAGAATGAAGATGTAAAGGAACTTTTAATTAATTACGGTATAGATAAAAATAGCATAAAGTCTGTCCAAAAAGTCACCGAAGTTACATTAGATACAAATAGTTTGACGCTAGAAAAAGGAAAAACTAGTTCATTAATAGCAATAATTTATCCTGATAGCACAACCAATAAAACAGTAATATGGGAAACAAGTGATAGTGGAGTAGCCACAGTAGATGATGATGGGGAAATAACAGGAATCGGAGTAGGAAGTGCAATAATAACATGTACAGCAAGTGACGGAAGTGGGAAATATGCAACTTGCGTAGTAAATGTGACGCCTGCTGTAGTAAAGGTAATATCAGTGGCATTAAATACGAATAGTTTAAACTGGACAGTAGGGAAAACAGGAACATTTACAGCAACGATTTTGCCAAGAAATGCAAATAACCAAAGCGTAACATGGAAATCAAGCAACACAAAGGTAGCAACAGTAAGTTCAAGTGGAAAGCTAACAGCAGTAGGAGTAGGAAGTGCGACAATAACATGCACAGCAAGTGATGGAAGCGGAAAATATGCAACCTGTAAAGTAACAGTAACAAAGCCAACAAAAGTAACATCAGTAAAATTAAATACAAATAACTTAAATTGGACGGTAGGAAAAACAGGAACATTTACAGCAACAGTAGGGCCAAGTAATGCAAGTAATAAGGGTGTTACATGGAAATCAAGTAACACAAAGGTAGCAACAGTAAGTTCAAGTGGAAAGCTAACAGCAGTAGGAGTAGGAAGTGCGACAATAACATGCACAGCAAGTGATGGAAGCGGAAAATATGCAACCTGCAAAGTAACAGTAACAAAGCCAACAAAAGTAACATCAGTAAAATTAAATACAAATAACTTAAATTGGACGGTAGGAAAAACAGGAACATTTACAGCAACAGTAGGGCCAAGTAATGCAAGTAATAAGGGTGTTACATGGAAATCAAGTAACATAAAAGTAGCAACAGTAAGCTCAAGTGGAAAGCTAACAGCAGTAGGAGTAGGAAGTGCGACAATAACATGCACAGCAAGTGATGGAAGTGGAAAATATGCAACCTGCAAAGTAACAGTAACAAAGCCAACAAAAGTAACATCAGTAAAATTGAATACAAATAACCTAAATTGGACGGTAGGAAAAACAGGAACATTTACAGCAACAGTAGGGCCAAGTAATGCAAGTAATAAGGGTGTTACATGGAAATCAAGTAACACAAAAGTAGCAACAGTAAGCTCAAGTGGAAAGCTAACAGCAGTAGGAGTAGGAAGTGCGACAATAACATGCACAGCAAGTGATGGAAGCGGAAAATATGCAACCTGCAAAGTTATAGTAACTAAATAGACAATTTTATATTGCTATATAAGAGTTAAATATAAAATATACAAAAGCATAGAATTTATGATGTTTAATAAAAGGAGTAAAGTAATATGTTTAAAAGAAAAATTACTCATTAAATTATTAGTTTTAAGTGTATGTACAATTTTTTTGCAACCTACAGTGGCATTCGCTGAAAGTACAGGAAGAAATGTAATTGAAGTACCAGAATCAAGTACTAATAATGCAGTTCAATTATTTGATAAATCAATTATGACAGGGTTAATATCAAAAGTAGGATCAGTAGCTCCAAGTGCTAATATTAATCAAACAATTCAAGTAAGAATAGAGGAATGTGGAGATTTTATAAAAAGTTTAAATACAAAAAATATAATATTTGGAAGATAATTTAAAGGATTAACAATAAAATCAGCAGCAATAGTATATGCAAATCATACGTGTATAGTGAATGTAAGATTATCAGGAAACCTAAAAAAATCAACGGATATCGGAACAATAACAGTTAATATAGAGTAGTAAAAAGTTACTCTATTTTTATAATTATCGATAATAGTATAAAAATGAATTAAGTTAAATTTTTCATATTACATAATTATGAAAAATTTGATATAATTATGAAGTAAATAATATTATTTGGATTAAGGGGGACAATAATGAAAAGAAGAATGTCATCAAGAACATTTATATTTACATTTACAATGATATTGATATTGCAATTAGGAGGATTTTCTGCAATAGCAGCTAATGCAGAAAGTAAAGTTGAAGAAAATACTGTAACTATAAAAACTGCTAATGTAGCAGCGGCTTCAACAGTAAAGGTAACATCAGTAGCATTAAATACAACAAAATTAAATTGGGCAGTAGGAAAAACGGGAACCTTTACAGCAACAATATTACCAAGTAATGCGAGTAATAAAGGTGTTACATGGAAATCAAGTAATATAAAGGTTGCAACAGTAGATTCTAAGGGGAAATTAACAGCAGTAGGAGCAGGAAGTGCAACAATAACATGTACAGCAAGTGATGGAAGCGGGAAGTATGCGAACTGTGCAGTAACAGTAACAAAACCATCAACAGTAAAAGTGACATCGGTGGCATTAAATACAACAAAATTAAATTGGGCAATAGGAAATATAGGAACATTTACAGCAACAGTATTACCCAATAATGCTACCAATAAGGCAGTAACATGGAAATCTAGTAATACAAAGGTTGCAACAGTAGATTCTAAGGGGAAATTAACAGCAGTAGGAGCAGGAAGTGCAACAATAACATGTACAGCAAGTGATGGAAGTGGGAAGTATGCGAACTGTGTAGTAACAGTAACAAAACCATCAACAGTAAAAGTAACATCGGTGGCATTAAATACAACAAAATTAAATTGGCAATAGGAAAAACAGGAACATTTACAGCAACAGTATTACCAAATAATGCAAGCAATAAAGGCCTTATATGGAAATCAAATAATGTAAAAGTAGCAACAGTAAGCTCAAGTGGAAAATTAACAGCAGTAGGAGTAGGAACGGCAACAATAACATGTACAGCAAGTGACGGGAGTGGAAAATCAGCTGTTTGTGTAGTGACAGTAACGAATCCGTCAACAGTAAAAGTGACATCAGTAGCATTAAATACAACAAAATTAAATTGGGTAGTAGGAAAAACAGGAACCTTTACTGCAACCGTATTGCCTAATAATGCTACAAATAAGGCAATAACATGGAAATCTAGTAATACAAAAGTAGCAACAGTGAGTTCGAGTGGAAAATTAACAGCAGTAGGAGTAGGAACGGCAACAATAACATGTACAGCAAATGATGGAAGTGGAAAAAGTGCAACTTGTGTTGTGACAGTTCAATCAGGAAATATTACAGGTACATTTATAACAAAACCTCAGGTATTAGTTAAAGATAACGATGTAGTTTTAACATTTAAAGTTAACCAATCAGGAACTTATGCGTTAAAAGGAATAGAATATGATAGTAAAGGTGAGACTAATGATAGCGTCACTTGGGATGAACATGCATACAAAGCCGGTGATGTAAAAGAAATATCAATTTCAGACACATTAGCAGAAATGGAGCAAGGAAAGTATATAGTTTTTCAAATAACTCCTAAAGATGACGAAAGCTCTGTAGTGAAATCAGAAAAGATATCTATTACTAAAAGTGGGGAAATGAATGTTGATGTATCTAAAATTACTACATCAAAAAGTGATGAAAATATAATATTAAAAGCTAACAAAAATTTTGAAGCAGGAATTTATGTGATTTATGCCTATGAGAATAATACATATGATTGTTCTGTAGAATCTACTAAATGTGCTGGTAATACTTCTAGCTTAAAATTCAACGACTTTTGGGATGATGAAAGTATCACAAGCATGCAGATTGCAAGAGTTTATGATATAAATGTGGCATCAGATGGAAGTGCAACTTGTAAAGTTGAAATGAGTGATGAATTTATACCTTCAAAATAAAGAATAAGTTAATCAATAGTAGAAGGCTTAAATGCCATCTTAAAATATAGAAGATAAATTTCTATATTTTAAGATGGCTAATTTTTTGCAATAGTAAAGTCCTATTTTTACATCAAATAATTCTATGTACAATAATTGTGATTAGGTGATATATATATATATAATTTCTGTAAAAGTCATTATAACAAAATAGATAGTTTTATAAAATAGTGAAGAATTACTCTTTTTAGATAATTTTAAATATGATATTATAAAAAAATAATATAATAATTATATAACGTTTGTAGATTTTATAATAATAATTTTTTAGAGATAATCAAAGTTTAACATAATGCATTAATTAACTGGGGGGAAAAGTATGAAATATTTTTTCTTTGATATTGATGGAACAATAAAGCCGTATAACCATAGCATACCGGAATCAACTAAGAAGACTATAAAACGGTTAAAAGAATTAGGACATGTTGTATTCTTGGCCACAGGCAGAAGGGATAATGAAATTAAATCCATAATGAAAGAGATTGATGTTGAACATGCAATATGTGCAGGTGGAGGAACTGTTGTCATTAATAATAATATAGAGAACCAAGTATTTTTTGATAAAAAGAAGTTGAAAGATATATTAAAACAGTGCAGAAAGTATAATATAATTATGGTTAGTGTCTGTAAGGGAGAGTATTATGCACCATATCAAGGTATAAAATTTGATTTATATATGTTTCTTATTAAGGCGCTAAAAAAAATAAAGTTATTTAATAAAATAAAACTGGTTAATAGAGCATTTTTTACTTCTTACATAAATGCAAAATTTATAAATGAAGAAAAATTTTTAGAAAAGCCTACGCAAAAACTGTTGTTTTATAATTATGAATGTATTAATGAAATAGAAACAATTAGAGACTTTACAATTTATAATAATGGTTCTTATGTATATATTGAATTTGAATTCAAAGAAAGAGGAATAGAATATATAAGGAAAAGGAATAATTTGGAATTAGAAGATATTATTGTATTTGGAGATGGGAAAAATGATATAGGCATGTTTAATTATGCAAAAAATTCTATTGCAATGGGAAATGCATGTGAAGAAGTTAAAAAATTGGCATCATTTATAACTAAAAAAGATAATGAAGATGGAATAGAATATGCATGTAAACACTTTAATTGGATATAGGTGTATATTTAAGTTATATAAGTGATTTTGTTAATTTTGCATGATTAATACAAATTTTTTATAGAATATTGATTACTATAATTAATATGTGTTTCAATAAACCCATTGTTACGTAGGAGGTTGGAAAATGGGAGACATTATAATATTTTGTATGACAATAGTTAGTATTATATATTTATATTATATTTTATTTAAAAATAGAATATTTTTGTCACACTATTTAACTAGTACAGGAGGTAATAAACCTAAAATTTATAATGTAAAATTTTGTATGGTTTTTATCTTTATGTTAATCCACTTTATTATAGGGATAGCAGTTGGGATATTTGTATTTATAAATGAAAATGATAAAGGTGATTTGATTCGCATTTTTGTAGCTGTTAGCGCTTCATTGTTTATAATTTTATTATTATGGGTGATATATTTTGTAGTGATTATTGGATTTAAAGAAATTATAGCAATGAGTGATAAGGTGCTTAATATGATATTGATAAATTCAATTGTTACGTTTTCAATTTTATTTTATCAAATATATAATGAACAAGTTGAATATCCAGAAGCTTTTATAGGTGCGAGTATAGTATTATATGTTATTAATATTATATCAATTGCCAGGATAGTCACAGTTATATTAAAAAAGAAAGTATCAGTGAAGAGTATCTGGTGTATTTCTATAATTAACATTTCATTCGCAATTGTTTCATTAACTAATATAACTTTTAAGCTTCAGAGCATATATGGTAGCGATTGTTATAGCCGTGAATTAATATCATGGGGAGATGCGTTATATTTTGTGGTAATTACTTTTTTTACGGTAGGATATGGAGATTTATATCCGGTTTGTGAAGTATCAAAAATATTATCAATGGTTACAATTATAACTGGATTTATATTCTCAACAATTTTTGTATCAGCAGGGTTATCAGTAACGATTGAACATTTTGCTAATGTTAATAAAAAAGAATAATAATTTATATAAGTTATAATTTAATATATATATTGAGATTAAATTTAAGAATAAACTGGTTCTTTTGTCATTGAGTATTTGTTATGTAAAATGTTATACTTTATTAATATAGCTATAAATTAAATGAGGTATTATATAATGAAAATATCAATAATTTGTCCAGTATACAATGGAGAGAAGTATATAGAAGAATTAAATAATAAACTTTTAAATCAGAAGCTAGATAAAAATCAAGATTTAGAAATTTTATATGTTGTAACTAGAGGCTCTGATAAAAGTGAAAGTATATTAAATAAATTGAATTGTAATTACTGTGTTATATGTCCAGAGGAATTTTCTCATGGCAAAACTAGGGAAATGATAGCAATGAAAACGAGTAGTGATATAATTGTTTTTATATCTCAAGATGTAAAAATGAAAGATGATTTTTGGTTGGAAAATCTAATAATGCCAATAATAAACAAAGAATGTGAGGCGAGTTTTAGCAGACAGATATGCGAGAATAATACTATAGAAAAGTATATTAGGGAAAAGAATTATCCAGAGGTATCCAGGGTAGTATCTAAAAAAGATATACAAAGATATGGAATTTTAACATTCTTTTATTCAGATGCAGCATCAGCAGTTGATGCAGAAATTTATAAGAAATTAAAAGCTTATGATGGGAAGAATTTAATAATAAACGAAGACATGTATTTTTCGCACAAATTGATACAAGCTGGCTATAAAATAAAGTATTGTGCAGATTCAGAAGTCTACCATTCTCATGTATTTACTTTTAAGCAATTATTTAAAAGATATTTTGATACTGGTATGTTTTTTAGAGAAAATTCATACTTTTTCAAATATAAGGGTAATGAAAGTGGAATAGCATTAGCTAAATATGTATTGAAGCGGGCCATTGAAGAGAGAAATATCAAGGTGATTATTAATTTGCTACCAAATTTTGGAGTTCGCTTTATAGGAAAGTTTTTAGGTGAAAGACATAAAAATTAAGCATAAATATATATTTTGCAATTAAAAATTCACAATGTACAATTGACAATTAGGTTGAACTTCTTACAGGATTTTCCTAACAGGTATTAAATGTATATTACACATTTATTTTACAACTTAATTAGCATAATTATGATATAATGGATAAAAGTATTTAATACATTGAATTAAAAGGAGTTATAGGGGGAAAAGTATGTTTAAAAGGACAAATAAAATAATATCATTATTAGTAATTGCTGCAGCAATGGTTTCAGTTATGCAAACTAGTGTAAAAGCAGCAAGTTCTAATGAATTACAATCAAAAAAGGGAGAAATTTATAATGCTATAGCTTATAAAGATGGAAAGTTTTATATAGGTGGGGAGCCTTATAAGAAAGATGAAGCTGCTTATTATTTAAATGATGGTAAATATTCAGAACTAGATGATATTGATTCTGATGATAAGGCTGAAATTTATGGAAGTAAGTATGTTAAAGTTGAAGATGGAGATTATTACGTTGATTTATCATCTGGGAAGGTAAGTGATGATGAGCTTCAAGAAAAGGCTTTAGATGATATTGCGGTAGCTTTAAGGAGTAAGATTAAAAGTGATAATGACGGAAGAATTGATGATGGTGACGCTAAAGAAATCAAAGATGTAACTGCACTTAGAGGAGCTAAGTTTTCAGATGCATGGTATGAGACTCAGTATACTGCAAAAGATAGCAGTATAAATGGCGGCGCTGGTACAATTAATGTTTACGCAGATGCTAGCGGTAAATACATAGATGCTGACTATAATATAGGAAAGATAAAGGTAAAACTAAGTGATGGAAAAACATCCAATATTCAAAATACTAATAATGAAGATTCTAATGTGACAGCTCAGGTTAGTAATGCTAAAGTTATTGGACAAGATTCGAATAATATTTACAGATTAGCTAAAATTACGGTTAAGGCTGTAAGGAGTGGAGTTACTGTAAAAGAAGTTAATGGAATAACAGTAAGCTCAAGTGCTACAGCTATTTCTGCATCAAGCGATGGGACAGCAGTAAGTTTTGAGGTTATTCAGGTTATATCAAAAAACCAGGCATCAGGAAAAGTTGATGGAATTAGATATGCTAAGGATGTCGATAGTTATATGCTTTCTGATAAAGATGGTAAGACCGTTGAACTTTTAGATGAAGATGCAGCTGATTTCACAGTAGCAGGAGGAAAATTAGTTAATTATAAGGTTGATAGTACTTCCATTGAAGCACAGTTAGTTAATTTAAAAACTAAGAGTTCAACCTATTATATTGAATTAGGAGATTATGATCATGTAAAACTTTTAAATGGTGACAGTGATGTAGACATTGATTCGCAAGGAAACCTATGGGCTGCATCAGATGAAGCTGTTTATGAGTTTGATAATGATGAGGATTTCCAAAAGATCTATACGGTAGATGACGATGAGGAATATACAGATTTATCAGTCTATGATAAAGATAACTTAATTGCTTGGAATGCAGATGATAAAATTTATTCTATAATAAGTAAAGGCTCAGAAACCTCAGATGATAATGGAAATGCAGATACTGGTGCTGGCACTGGAACAGGAAATACTACAACTCCAGGAAACACAGTACAAGCAGGCTGGGTTTTAACAAATGGAAGCTGGAGCTACAATAATGCAGATGGTACTAAGTTTAAAGGCTGGTTACAAGCTTCGGCCGGAGTATGGTATTATTTAGATCCAGCAGATGGAGTTATGGATACAGGCTGGAAATATATTAATGGCCAGTGGTATTATTTAGACAAAGCTTCAGGAGCAATGAAAACAGGCTGGTTAAATGATAATGGAACTTGGTATTACTTAAAATACTCAGGTGAAATGGTTTCAGATACAACAGTAGATGGTTATAAATTAGGAGCAAATGGAGCTTGGATTAAGTAAGTTATTTCAGCTAGGATAAAGTTATTAATTTTATCCTAGCTGTTTTTTGTTTTAAGAATATAAAAAATAGGTTATAATTAAGGTAAGGAATCTAAGGAGGTTAGAACTTGAAAAACAAAAACGTGCATCATGAACATGACGTAGGATATAAGCATTTATTTTCACATAAAAGTACTTTTTTAGAATTCTTAAAAAGTTTTATAAAAAAAGAATGGGCAAACCTGATAAAAGAGGAAGATTTAATTTTAGTTGATAAGTCATACATACTCTCAGGCTTTGAGGAAGAAGAATCAGATATATTATATAAGGCTGATATAAGTGGGAAGGAAGTAGTCTTTTATGTATTGTTGGAGTTTCAGTCAAAAGTGGATTTTCAAATGCCAATGCGATTGCTATTCTATATGGTAGAAGTATGGAGAGATATACTTAAGAATACTAATAAGATTGAAAGGAAAAGAAAAAACTTTAGGCTGCCAGCAATTGTTCCAATAGTATTGTATAATGGAAAAAACAAATGGACAGCAAAGACGAATTTTAGAGAAACGTTAAGTGGATATGAGTTATTTGAAGATAATGTATTAAATTTTAATTATATGCTATTTGATATAAATAGATATTCAGATGACGAATTATTTAGTATATCCAATTTAGTGTCAGCAATATTTTTATTGGATCAAGAAATGAATGAAGAAGAGCTGGTGAGAAGATTAAGAAAAATGATATATATTTTAAAAAAAGTATCACCAGAGCAGTTCAGTGTATTCAAACTATGGCTTAAAAATATTGTAAAACCAAGGCTTGCAGAAGAATTGCAAAATGAAGTAGATATTGTAATCGAGAAATCTAATCAAGAGGAGGTAGATATTATGGTAAGCAATTTAGGAAAAACTATAGATAAGATACAGCAAAAAGCTACAGAAAGAGGATTAAAACAAGGTATTGAACGGGGAATTGAGCAGGGAATTGAGCAGGGAATTGAGAAGAAAGCAAAAGATACAGCAATAAAGGCAATAGAAATTGGAATGAATAACGAGATTATTATGGAGTTAACAGGATTATCAGAGAAAGAAATAAATGATATTAGGAAAGAACTAAGTCATTAGCATTAAATTACTACATTATAAGAGGTGAGAATATTATGCCAGAAATAAGTTTGTTTTTTGGAATAAGAGTTACAATAAATTATAATGATCATGTGCCACCACATTTTCATGCTGAATATAATGGTAATAAAGTTTTAGTTGATATAATTAATGTTAAAGTCTTAAAAGGATACTTCCCTAAAAGACAATTAAAATTAATATTGGCATGGGGAGAGATTCATAAAGATGAGTTAATGCAGAATTGGGAACTTGCAAGAAATCATGAATCTTTATATAGAATAGCGCCATTAACATAAGGGGTGAATTTTATGGAATATATGCCAGAAGTTATTCAAGTAATACCAACAGATGATTTTAAAGTATATGTATATTTTGATGACGGCTCTATAAGGCTCTATGATGCTAGCGAAGATGTTAAATTAGGTGTATTTGCAAAACTACAAGATTTGAATTTATTCAAAAATTGTTGTACTGTTTTAAATGGTACTTTAGCTTGGGATTTAGAAGGAACTTATGATGAAACAAAATGTTTGGATTTAGATCCATTTAATATTTATGAGAACTCACCAGAAGTTGAAGAACCGGAATTTTTATTCCTAAGGGGTCAAAGTTCTGTATAAATTTACCGGGTGCGGATTAAAAATAATATATGTAAGTTCTAATTAAATCTGTACATTTTTAATTTTAGAAATTCTGTAAGAATTTCATCAATCATTGTCAATTGTACATTGTTAATTGGAATATATATAAATAAAGATAACAGGTAAGATAAATTAAAGCGAATCTTATCTGTTTTTTTGAAGTAAGAAAAGCTTATAGCTTTTCAAAAATATAAATTTCAAAAATTCTGTAAGGAATTTTAACCTAAATTGTTAACTGTCAATTGTCAATTGTCAATCGAAGTCTGCCATAGCCACTTTGTTGTTTTAAGCAAATATATTATAGGGTATAATTAAAAGTAACAAATATGTTTTATAAATGGATGTATATTATAGATTATTAATTTCTAATGATTCAGAGTTATGCATGAACTTAAGTGAGTAGCAAAACTGTTAATTTAATATTTATAATTGAAAATCTATAGAGAGGAAGTGATACTTAGATGAAAAAAACTATACAAATAGGGGCCTCTGACTTTAAAGAATTAATAGAAGGAAATAATTACTTTGTAGATAAGAGTTTATTAATAAAGGAATTCATAGAAAATGGAGCAAAAATCATCTTAACACCAAGACCAAGAAGGTTTGGAAAGACATTAAATTTAAGCATGCTTAGGTATTTTTTTGATATAAGAACAAAGGAAGAAACTAAAGACTTATTTAAAGGTTTAAAGATAGAAAATGAAAAAGAAATTATGGAGCTTCAAGGGGCATATCCTGTTATCTTTATTACTTTCAAAAATGAAAAATATTTAACTTATGAAGATTTTAAAGATGGACTTATGTTTTTATTATCAAATCTTTATAAGGAACATGAATACTTGCTTGAAAGTGATAAATTATCTAAAATAGATAAACAGGATTATATGGATGTGATGGCGAAAAAGGCATCCATTGCTGAAGTGTGTAATGGAATAAGTTCACTTATGGGGTATATGAATAAGCATTATGGGAAAAAGGTAATGCTATTTATAGATGAGTATGATGTACCAATTCAAGAAGGCTATTTACGTGGGTACTACGATGAGATGATTGTACTCATAAGAAATTTATTAACCTCAGCACTTAAAGATAATCCGTATGTTGAAAAATCATTGATTACAGGAATTCTTAGAGTTGCGAAGGAAAGTATATTTTCAGGACTTAATAATTTACAAGTAAATACGATATTAGGTTTTAAATTTAGGGATAAGTTTGGATTTACAGAAGAGGAGTTAAGAGAACTTCTACAATATTATGATTTAGATGATAGGAGTAAAAAAATTAAAGCTTGGTATAATGGATATATTTTTGGAGGGAAAATAATATATAATCCATGGTCAGTACTAAATTATATTGATAACAATGAAGTCGGCTTTATGCCTTATTGGATTAACAGCAGCAGCAATGATTTGATTAAAAGATTATTGCTTAAAGGTGACAATAATCTAAAAATTGAACTTGAAGAACTTATAGAAGGAAAATCAATAAATAAAATAATAGATGATAATATAGTAATGTCTGAAGTTGAAGATTCAAATGAAAATATTTGGAGCTTTTTGATTTTAAGTGGGTATTTGAAAGCTGTAAAAACCGAAGTTATTAGGGGGAGATTAAACTGTGAACTTAAAATTCCCAATGAAGAAGTTCATATATTTTATGAAAATTTAATTGAGAAATGGTTCAAAGAAACTTTAACTAATCAAAAATATGAAGAAATGTTAAATAGATTAACATGCGGAGATATAGAAAATTTTGGGTTTATATTTCAAGATTTTGTTTTAGATAATCTAAGTTATTTTGATGTGTCTGGGAAAGAGCCGGAAAGATTATATCATGCATTTGTTCTTGGGATGCTTGTATCACTTTCGGAAAGTTATGAAGTTAAATCAAATAAGGAAAGTGGTTATGGAAGATATGATGTAATGATAATTCCAAAAGATATATCAAAATTAGGGATCATTATTGAATTCAAAAAAATAAATGAACTATCAAAAGAAACTATAGATACAGCTGCACAGGAGGCATTAAAGCAGATTGAAGAAAATAAATATGAACAGGAACTTATTAGTAAAGGAATAAAAAATGTAATGAAACTTGCAATTGTATTTAAGGGTAAGGAAATTGATATTGTACAATAAAATTATAAAAAAAGAAAAGGTTGAATTTCAAAGTATATATTAAATTTATTGATTATAGTGGAGGAAAAATGGATATAAGATTCAATGAAAAATTAAATGATTTTGAGGATCTTGATATTATATATACTATAGATGTAGTAGATTTTTATAAGATATCTAAAGAGGAGTTAAAAAACAATATAAGAAGGCAGGGAATAGTCATTTTTGACAAAGGTATTTATTTTCCTGAGTTAAAGAAAATGCATGACAGGTTTGAAGGAGAATTATAGTTTATGTATGGGTTACTAGATGGAGAATTAAACTATATTATATGTGCCTTGAGTAAATTTAATGAAATAGATAAAGCAGTATGAAAGTATAAATAATGAAAATTTAAAGAAGCATATAAATGATTACGGAAAAGTTATATATAAAAGATGCCTGTTAAGTCTTATCTATACCTATTGTCTATGTTTTAGGCTATAATTAAATGGATAGATTTATGGAAGATTTTTATGAAGGTTATACATTTGAAGGATTTCTAAGATTATATTTATGAAATTAATAAGCTGTTTTAATTTCAACTAAAAATCATTAATATGGACAGATAGGACAAATTAAATGGTCTTAGTTGTCCATATTTTTTTTATATTTGGAGTACGTTGAGCTTGAATGAATGTAGAAAGTAATACCCAATACCCCAATTAGGCTGTAATTTAATTACTTATAATTGTAATGTTTATAGATAATCCTGAAGATTAAAATGTAAGCGGTGGAACACCTGCCGTATTGAAAAAAAGTAGCTTCTCAGGAACTTGAGAAGCTACTTTTTTAATAAAAACCTTCTTTTGCAATTTTCTTTATGTAGTTATATTGTTTTCGAATAAGTTTTTTAAATTCAGAATCTGATAAGTCATTAAAAATAGCTATTCCTTCTTCATAAAGACATTCATATATCAATTCACAATAATCATCATCTTCTCTGTGCATTTTATTGTATCTTTTTTCAAGTTCATATGGAAAATCTAGAGTATAAGCTATTTCGTCAATTCTTCCGCTAAGAAATTCTTTAGTCATATTCATCATATAGTCTATATTAGGCTGACTCACTTATATTCTCCTCCTTTGGGTTAGTTTCTTCTGTATTTATTTTGCATTCAAGTTGCACTTGATCTGCCCATGGTAAATATTCTTCAAGAACAGAATCGTTTGATGTAAAATTAATATTAGGTAAATTGCGGAATATATACTCCAAATACTTGTATGCATCTAGATTATTAGCTGCGGCTGTATTTATAATGCTAAATATAATTGCTGACGCTTCCGCCCCAGCTGGCGAATCTGAAAATAACGAATTTTTTCTTGTAATTGCTACTGGTTTCACAGCAATTTCAGATAAATTATTTGATAAAGGTATTCTTCCATCAAGCAAGAAGTTTGAAAAATATTCTTTATGATTTAATGTATAATACAGCGCCTTTCTTAAGGGCTCTTGTTTTGTAACTGTTTTTTCTGCCCATGCAAAAAAGGCATCCAATATAGGGATACTATATATAATCCTGTTATTTTTTCTTTCTTCTGGAGATAACTCTTTCCATTTTCTTTCGAATTTAAAGAGTTTATCACAATAAGCCCGTCCAATGGCTCCGCCGGATCCTGAAATCTCTTTCTTACCAGAATCTAGTGGGATAGCATCAAGATAATATCTTCTTAGATGGCTAAAGCACAAGCATCTAGTGATTCCTTCAACTTTCTCATATCCTGCATACGCATCACTTACATGATAACCAGTGAATCCATCTAAAAAAGCTTTTGCATGATCTCCAGCACGACTGCTAGTATATTGATATAGAATTACTGGCGGACCTTCACAGTCCTCAGTTCTATGTATCCATATATATGATTTACTAGATGCTTTCTTATCTTTTTCCTTGTTTACCTGCCATGTTGTCTCATCACTCATGATAATACTGCACTTTAATAATTGTTTATGCATGAGTTCATATAGGGGCTTTAGCCAATATTCAGAGCTATGTATTATCCAATTTGCCATCATATCTCTTTTAAGTTCAGCACCCATCCTTTTAAAATCTTTTTCCTGACGGTATAACGGCATAGACATCATATACTTTTGATACATTAGCCAGGCTATAATTGAAGGCGAAGCGACGGAATGCGTAAGCACAGGTGCTGGTACAGGTGCACAATATATAGAATCATATGGATTTATATCATTTTTCCCACACTCAATACATTTGTATACATATTGAACATAATCTTTTATTATAAGCTTTGCTGGAATATATTCCATTTCCGATCTTACTTTTTTCTTTCCAATTACTTTAAGATCACTTCCACAGATTTTGCACAAAGCTTCTCCATCAAGAACACATTCAACTACTTCGTGTGGCAGTGCCTTAATTAATTTTTCTCTGTCACCTTTTTTTCTTACAGGTCTTTTATGTTCTTTAATATTTATAATTTTGCTTTCATCTAGAATTTCATCATATGTTTCACCAAAAAGAGAGCATTGCCCATCTGTTTTAGGAGTTTTTTCACTTGACGCCCCAAAACGTTGTTTTGATGCATGCAAAACCGCTTGAGTAAGGAGTTCAACATTATGCTCTAACATATTCACCTTTTCTTGCAGTTTTTTATTTTCATTTTCAAGTTCTTTAATTCGTAAATCTTTCTTATCTAAAAACTGCATAGCAAAGGCTCCTTTCTAGTTAATTCTCTACTTATATTATACCAGAAAAGTGGCTATTTTACTAGCTTTTTAGACGATTTTAGAAAATCATTCCCGTAGTGTCAATCCTTTCTCGATGTGCTTTTTTCTGATCAATTTGTAGCCCATCTAAAAGCCATTCCATTTGACGTTTGGTTATATCACGTACTTCTCCTTCATTTTTTGGCCACTGAAATTTCATGTCATCAGAAAGAAACTTTGTAACTAATATAAATCCATTTTTGTCCCATCTAAGTGCTCTAAGAGAGGTGTGCCTTTTATTGCAAAATAAGAAAACACTTGTACCAGAGTATGGATTAAGATTAAATTTCAATGAAACCAATGCGGCTAGTCCGTTTTGCTGCTTGCGAAAATCGGTGGCACCGAGTGCAAGATATATGTGCTCCGCCCCATCGGCTATATGGTGCATCATAATTCTTGCAGAACCCTCATTAGTGCTGCTAAAGAATTTTGATTAAAATTGCTTGGAATCGTAACCTGTATATCTTTGTAGAGTATCTGAAAATCATCAGATTTATTTGAGTTTGATACTAGATTATCATTTTCTGAAAGGATTGGGGTAATTTCAGTAAATGCTATTTTTTCAACAGGCTTTTCTTTTCTAGTTAGTATTTTGTGATTCCAATAATTATATTTATGTTTACTAATTCCTTTCTTTTCACACCATTCTTTGACTGTCATACCACTTTCATTTCTTTCATTGATCCGTTGCTCCCAAAGGAGCAGATTTTCATTTGTGGATGCCATATTAAAAACCTCCAATCTGATTTACTTTATTAGAGCATATCAAATTGAAGGTCTATTTACATGACGGTATTTGTTCCAGCGCTTACGATTAAAATAAAGTATGTGTAATTAAGCCTATACAGTAATAAGGGTACCCAAAAGTAAAAAATCCAGATGTATATAATATCATGGAAGAAAAAACTTAAGAAAACAGCTTGAATATATCCTTAATATGTAAAAACATAAAGTAAATTGTCATAAAAAGAAAAAGATGCAGAAAAAAATAATATTAAATTCAAAAACTGCTAATAAAAACCTCCAATTAAATACAATTTTTCAACAAAAAGTGTGGACAAGGGTATATGAAGTTGCTATAATAATATTTGTAAGCCAAATGAATATTTTTAAATCAAAGTACTACTAGTAAATTATTAAAAAACCAGAAGATAAAACTTTAGGAGGAATATACGAATGATAAAAAGAATGAAAAAAACTACATCACTATTAATAGCTGCAGCAGCAGTTATTTCATTAGTACCAGCAACTGGAGCTAGTGCATCAGACAGATTAGAAACTAAAGATGGAACTATTGAAAAAGCAATAGCTTTTGATGGTGGAAAGTATCTTTTTGAAGGATACAAAAATGATGATGATGACAATGGACTTTATTACAATTCAGGTGATAAAGACAAGCTATTAGAAGATATTCAAGATGCAGACATTGAAGGCGAATACTCAAGCAAATATGGATATGTTGCTGATGGAAGTGATGAATATTTAGTAGACTTATCAAATGGAGATGTAACTGATGATACAACTCCAGAAGATGATGCAGATACAGCAGCTACTAAAGTAAGAACTTCTTTAAAGAAAACTGACAGATATGGAGCTATATCTTCAGTAAACTTAGATGAAGATTCAATATTAAAAGGAAACAAATTCGGAGAAACTTGGTATTCATATAGTGTTGCTCCAGAATCAGGTGCAGATGGAAAAACTAATACAGTTGGAACTGATAGTTTACTATATGGTTTCACTGACGGATCAGGAAAATATGTAGATGCGTCTCATGTAGCCAATATATATGCGTACAGCACAGAAAAAGGTAAAATGGTTAAAGTAGAAGAGTTCAGTAATGATGCAGATGATCTTGATGATGATTCAGGTTTATTGGCTACATTAGTAGAAGCACCAAAAGTATTAACACAAGATAAGGATTATATCTATGCATTAGTAAAAGTTAATATAACAGATACAGCTGAAAATGCAATTATGTCAGGAACTACAACAGGTTCAGCAGTTTCTGGTTTAGATGGTAAGACAACTACTCAACGTACTTATATCCAAAAAATATCTAAAGCACAAGGAGATCAAGTTGATGGAGCTTATGTTCCAAAGACAGTGGAATCTTATGAACTTCTTGGAGCTAACGATCAATTAGATTCAGATGATTCTAAAGACGCTACAGTTGCAATAAACAATGCTTTAGAAAACGGAACAGTATCAGTAGCTGGAAATCAATTACTTGCTGTTGAAGTTACTGATGGTAATGTTAAAGTAACATCTATCGATTTAAAGAAAGAAAAACTTGAATATTCAAAAGTTAACGACGTTCAAGTAACTACTAACAAAGTAGATGCTTATGTAGCAGAAAAGAATGATTCGGACGATATAGATGCTGATAATGCAAGCGGCGCATATGATATTGACATTGATGGAAATGTTTGGGTTGTTGCAGACGGAAAAGTTTCTGAATTTGCAAACAACGAATTCAAGGATGTTTACAGTGTTGATAGTTCATTAGATTCAATAAATGTATATGACGAAAACAATTTAATTGCTTGGGAAGAAGATGGAGATATCTATACAACTGTAGGTGGAACTGGTACTACTACACCTCCAGACCAAACTCCAGGAACAGC
This sequence comes from Clostridium sp. DL-VIII, assembly GCF_000230835.1. Lineage (NCBI taxonomy): Bacteria > Bacillati > Bacillota > Clostridia > Eubacteriales > Clostridiaceae > Clostridium > Clostridium sp. DL-VIII. The sequence continues at coordinate 6,048,616 of NZ_CM001240.1, read as the reverse complement.
TGGATGGGTTAAGAATACAGATGGAACTTGGTCATACAACAAAGCTGATGGAACTAAAGCTACAGGCTGGGTACAAGATGGAGCTTGGTACTTCTTAAATACTAACGGAATCATGCAAACTGGCTGGGTAAATGATAACGGAACTTGGTACTTCTTAAATGGATCAGGTGCTATGAAGACTGGCTGGGTACAAGATGGAGCTAACTGGTATTACTTAAATGCATCAGGAGCAATGGCTACTGGTTGGGTAAATGATAACGGAACTTGGTACTACTTAAAAGCATCAGGAGCAATGGCTACTGGTTGGTTAAATGACAATGGAACTTGGTATTACTTAAATGCATCAGGTGCAATGTTAGCTAACACAGTTGTTGATGGCTATAAATTAAACGCATCAGGAGCTTGGGTTAAGTAGAGAACCCAAATCTCTTACTCAGCGAGCGTATGCGAGTCGAGTTTCCTTAAAAAAGACTATAGTTATGTCTGGATTAATAAAGACAAGATGTATAATTAAAGGTGGTGAATTGTGAGACAAGTTTATTTGCTCATTCTTGAGCTCACCCCTCTAACACACGAAAGATAAAAGATTCATACTATTAAGTCTTAAGAGTAAAAGGCTGCTACTTATAGTGATTAAAAATCACTATAGTAGCAGCTTTTTCTTTATCTTAAGATTTTCTTTGATAAAAATTAATATAAAATTAATATTTTGGAAGCTTCCATTAAGTTTACAGTAAAGCATCACATATGTTACCATTATTATAGAGAATGTAAATCTAGACATCAGATAAGGCGCACGAAGGAATAGAGTGGGTCAAAAACTGCTGGATTTTGTTAGAGAGCAGGTGATAATTTATAGTGAGCCAGGCAGGGGGATTGCAGCCATACGATAATTAAGAGTATCCAGGGAAATGGAATTTAGTTATTTTTTTGGAATGCGCCTAAAGAGGAGACGAGATATGGGAAATAAAATAAAAAACATAATAACCATATTGTTTGTTGCAGGTATTTTTTGCATTATAGAGTTAAGTTGTTTAAGTCTAATGACTATAAGGGCTTATGCGGAAGAAGATGATGAACCTCATTTAAAAGGTATTTATGTGAGCGAAGGAGATAATATAAGTTTTTCTGAGGATGTATACTCTTATATTGTAGATGTTGATAAAGATACTGAGGAAGCGTTCATTAAGGCAAAACCGGATGATCCTAATGACATTGTGAAAGTTAATGGAGATGTGGTAACTAAGGATAATTATTATAAAGAAGAACTGACTTTGGATAAAGGAAAAAATAAGGTTAAAATAGAAGTTGAAGATGATAAGACTCAAACTATATCAGAATATACTGTTTATATCTTTAGAGGCGGCAAGGAAGCTGTTTACTTAAAGGATATTGATATAGATGGTAATACAATTGGTTTTAATAAGAGTAGTACTTCTTATAATGTAGAATTAGATGAAGATGCGGAGGTTGTTGAGCTTGAGACAGTACCAGAAGATGATTCTTACTCAATTACTGTTAATGGAGTAGAGCTTAATGAAGAGACTAATTCAATTAAACTTAAATTTAAGGGCATAGCTAAATATACGATAAATATAGGAATTAAAGATAAAGATACAGGCAGAGTTGGAAAATATACTTTAAATATATATCTTGGAATTTCTGTAACACCTAATGTTCCTGATGCTATTAATTCAGCACTCAAACCTAATCAATGGGTATTAGTAAATGGGCGCTGGAGATATAATGATGCTTTGGGAAATCGCTTAAAGGGTACTTGGTATTACGATAATAAATATAAAAGTTATTTTCATTTTAGCAATATGGGAAATATGCAGACAGGCTGGATAGATGATGAAGGTAATTGGTATTATTTAAACTCTAAAGGTGAAATGCAGACAGGTTGGGTGAAATACGAAGACCAGTGGTATTACTTGAATTCCAAAGGAGCAATGCAGATAGGCTGGGTTTTCAACGATGGAAAATGGTATTATTTAAGAAGAGACGGAACTATGACAACAGGCTGGATAGTAAGTAATGATAATTGGTATTATTTAAACTCCAGTGGAGATATGCGTACAGGGTGGATGTACTACGGAAAGAAGTGGTATTTTTTCGACAATTCAGGGGCTATTCATACAGGATGGCTGAATTTAGGTGATGAATGGTATTACTTTAACGTTGATGGAAGTATGAAATCTGGAGAATGGATATATTATGATAGAAAGTGGTACTATTTTAATCTTATTGGAAACATGAGGCATGCTGTTGAGGGAGATCTGAATAGCGGATGGCTTTCTAAAGATAATGTATTTTATTATTTTAATGAAGACGGGTCAGCTAGGACAAGTCCAATAATAATTGATGGATACACATATTATTTCAATGAATATGGTGAATTCAAATATGGATATTATAATAATTAGATGTATTAAAAAATATAGAGGTTAAAGTCTGTAAAAAGATTTTTTAGATATGCTTAATATGAAAAAGAACCAATATTTTAAGGAACATTTGTATATTATAATAGGAAATGTAATTTAATGAATCCTGGACTGGCTGAGATTATTTTAGTAAAAGGTTAAAAGTGACAAAAAGTTCTCACTTTTAACCAATTAATTTTATATTGTTTTTAATTCTTAATATTACCAGATAAAATTTATCATAAATAAACGCTATAATTTAAAGGTTTGTGGAAAATAATCGATAATAATGGTATTATATACATATGAGTTTTTTACATATATGAATTGTAATAATAATTCTACATTTTCAAGAAATCCTGTAAGGATTCCAACTGTAATTGTCAATTGTCAATTGTACATTGTAAATTGTTAATTGCAAAATATATAATATTATATTGTTTAAAATGTCGAAAGATATTATTAAATAAATCATTACATACTTTAGGATGCATAAATGGGGGGACATATTTGATGAGAGTAAAAAATGTTAATCTTAAAAGAATCTTTTCTTACTTACTGATTCTTACTGTATTTTTTACAACAGTACAATTTGGAAGTATAAGTAAAGCAGGTGCAGTTACTACCGATGATAAATCACAGATACCAGGTTTGAACTTGTATGTAGGAGATACGAGCTCAGATCCAAAAGTTATTGATGGAAATGCTCAAGATGGGTATGTTTGCGAGCCTCTTGAGATAGGTTCATCATTCATTTTGCAAGCAGATACTGCTAATGGATATACTATTACAGGTGTAAGTAGTAGTAATCCTAAAAAGATGATAATTACACCACAAGGAGCTGGAAAATCGTATTCGGTTGGCTCAATAACTGATTATAGTGACTTTATTATTACAGTTACAATGAAGAAAGATAATGTTACAACAGATTATAAAATAAAGATGAAGTTTAATGTAGATTCAGTACTTCAATTTAAAAATCTACAGGTTTCTTTTGATGGTGGGCAGCCTATTTCAGTTTCTTATGCTGATGCAGTTAGCGGTGATGCTACCCTTGGACCTGTAGATTCAACTGTAAAAACTGCTACAATTCAAATGTTGGATGATAGTAATACACCTTTAGTATTCTCGGCTAATGGTGGAGGCAGTTCTACTCAGGCAAAAATAAACTTGGTTGGTGGAAGTAATGTTATAAATATAACTAGAACTTATTCAAATGTATCTAAACAATATACATTGACAATAAACAAAAAAGGTGTGGCAAAATTACAGGCTTTAGCGCCTTCAACTGGTTCATTATCTCCAGCATTTAATTCTGATACATATGATTATGCATTAACAGTAGCAACTACTGCTACATCAATTGCATTTACTCCAACAGCTGTAGATAATTCATCTACTATAAAAGTTGATGGTTCTACTGTACAGAGCGGTCATAAAAGTAAGGACATAAAATTAGATGAAGGGGAAAATGAAATTGATATAGTTGTTACTACAAAGGATGGAGATATAAGTACATATACTATTACAGTAACACGTACCGAACAATTTAGAAGTGCAAATCTTACAGGATTATCTCTAACTTCGGGCAGTCTTCTTCCTGGATTTAATAAAGGAATATATCAATATACAGCAACTGTTGATAATAGTATTACTTCCATAGGGGTAAAACCTGTAGCAGAGGACCCTAATGCGACCATAACAGTTAATGGAAAAGAAGTGCCAAGCGGAGCAACTTCACAATACATAAGCTTGGATGAAGGTGGAAATGTTATAAACGTAAAGGTTACAGATACTAAAGGAAACAGTAATACTTATGTGTTAAATGTTACAAGGAGGTATTCTAAAGATAATGTAAATCTAGATGATCTCTCTGTAACTGATGGAACCATGTCACCAAAATTTGATCCTGAAACATATCTATATAGTGTTAAGGTAGATAGAAGTATAGAAAGAGTAAGGGTATTATATACAACACAAAATGATAAAGCTAAGGTAACAATAAATGGTAAAGAATATACTAATGGGCAATCTGATTATATAAATATTGATATAGGAGCAAACCTTGTCGTAGTAGAGGTTACTGCTGAAGATGGAAAGACTACTACTACTTATAAGTTAAGTATAATTAGAGGAGACATTGAAGGTCATAATGATTGGGTTCTTGTGTCTGGAGAATGGACATTCTATGACGCTGCAGGTGTACAAGTTAAAAATGAGTGGGTTAAATATGATAATCAATGGTATTTCTTGGATATAAATGGTTATATGCAAACAGGCTGGTTAAATGAAAGCGGTAAATGGTACTATTTAAATAGTGCTGGTATTATGCAAACAGGCTGGTTCTATGATAAAGGATTCTGGTATTATCTTGAGGCTAATGGCGCGATGAAAACTAACGTATGGGCCACTTATGATGGAAAATGGTATTTCTTCAATAATTTTGGTGAAATGCAAACGGGTTGGACATTGTATTTAGGTAAATGGTATTACTTAGATGACCATGGTATAATGCAAAAAGGCTGGATAACTTGGAATAAGAATAAATACTATATAAATGATGATGGAACTATGAGAACAGGTTGGTTATATAGTGGAAAAGTATGGTACTATCTAGATTCTTCTGGACAGATGATGAGAGGATGGCAGACAATAGATGGTAAAAAATATTATTTTGATGCAAATGGCGCCATGAAAACAGGAATGATGTTCCTTGATGGACAATGGATAAATTTAAATAATATATAAGAGAAGTAAGATAGAAGTGATGATTATTAAAGTCATCACTTCTGTCTTATTATTTTATCTAATAGTTTTGGATAATAAAAACTATTAGATATATATCGCTAAATGCTAACTGCTAATTAGAGTGCAGTATGTGATGAGAATAGAAGTTATAATATGTAATATGCTGTTACTATTAGTTGAATGTAGAAAAAAAGAGTGATATTATATAGTATATATATTGCAATTAACAATTGTAGTTGAAATCCTTACAGGATTTCTTGAAAATGTAGAATTATTATTGAAACGTATATAATGAAGTATTGTGTTGTATATAATAAAAGTCTATGGATAATTAATAGGCTTATAAATTAAAAATGTATATAATAATTGTATTTATATAGCAATTATATTTTTTACTAAAATAAGAGGGCAATAGGGAGGAATAAGGATGAATGAAGAGAAAAAAAATATGTCGCTTAAGGCTAAACTTGTAACATCATATTTTATATTATGTTTGCTTGTATTTGTATCTGGAATTGTCAATTTTAAGCAGCTTAGTGATATAAAAAATGGGTTGGCAGATGGAAGTACAATAGCTAGAGATATTACAATAACAGTAGCTGTATGCGTAATAAGCATAATAATTGCAATTGCTTCAGGAATTTATATGCATAAGAATATAATTTCAAGATTGAACGAACTTAAAGCCTTTGCTGTAAGATTAGCAGGTTACGATTTTTCGGAAGATGTTAAAATAATAAGAATAGATGAAATCGGTGAAATTGGAAGCCAGTTGAATATAGCTCAGAAGAATGTGAGAGAACTTATTTCCACTATTCTTAATGAATCTTATAATATAAGTTCCTTAAGTCAGGAATTATCTGCAAATGTTGAAGAAGTTTCTGCTAAACTAGATGAAGTTGACAATTCATCTAGAAACATAAATAGCACAATGACAACAACAAGTGCCACAGCAGAAGAAATTGCAGCATCTATTGAGGAAGTAAATTCAAGCATGGAAAGTCTGTCAAAAAAAGCAGAAGATGGAAGCTCGAATGCTGAAAAAATTAAGAGCAGAGCTGAGAAGATAAAAGGAGATAGCAAAATTGCTATTGAGAATACAGCAGAAGTGAGAGAGCAAAAGGAAAAGAGCATTATTAAAGCAATAGAGGATGCAAAAGTTGTTGAAGAAGTGAAGGTTATGGCAAATGCAATAGCTGAAATTGCAGAGCAAACTAATCTGCTTGCATTAAATGCTGCAATTGAAGCTGCAAGAGCAGGAGAATCAGGAAAAGGATTTGCTGTTGTCGCAGAGGAAATAAGAAAGCTGGCAGAAGAATCTTCACAAACAGTTATAACTATTCAAAATACAATAGGTAAAATACAAGATGCGGTTAAAAACCTTTCACAAAATAGTAATGATATACTTAACTTTATGTCAAGTGATGTAGATAAGCAATTACAGGATTATGCTGAGGTTGGAGAAAAATATAGTAGTGATGGTGATTTTGTAAGTTTAATGTCAGAGGAACTGGTTTCAATGGCGCAAGAAGTTGAAGCTACAGTGGAGCAAATAAATCAAGCACTTCAAAGCACAGCAGCAGATGTTCAACAGTCATCAGTAAACAGCGAAAAGATACAGTCAGAAATAGACGCAAGTTCTGCGGCGATGTCACAGGTAGCAGATGCAGCTACAGAGCAAGCTCATATAGCAATGAATCTAACAGAATTAGTTCAAAAATTTAAATTGAAATAAAATACTGTACATATAAAATTGGGAATTTAGAGTTATGTAATAACTTATCGAAATCACATAAATATGGACAACTATAACCATTAAGTTAATTTGTAATACTTAATGGTTATTTTTATTGTGCGAGGAAATTATAGAATTTTTTCGGCAGAGAGAGCTTATTAAATAAGAAAAGTAGGGAGTTTCAAATGCAATATATATATTTGTACTAGTCAGTATAAAAATGTTATAATATATTTGGATATTTTGGAGGCGATTCACATGATAAGAAAAATTAATAAGATAATGGCATTGATACTTATTTGCACAAGCATAATTACAACAGTATCTGTAACTGTAATTAATAAAGCTGGCAATGCAGCTGAAAATCTAAATTCAAGTATTGACGATGAAGGACCAACAGATGAACAAATATTTTATTTAATAAAGAGTGAACTGGATGCAGAATATGCTAAACAGAATTGTATAGTTTTAGCAGATTCAACGCCGGTTAAATATATACCATTAATTGTGACAAGCGATATGGCGGATAAGATATCGGAAACCATTTGTACAGATAGTTTTGTAAAGGAACAGATTAAGGAGGAGATGATTAGTGCAGCAAAAGCTTCATATAATACAAATAATCTTCCACCAGAAGTAATAAATGAAATAAATAATAAAGTTGATAATATGACAGAGGACGAGCTTGGTGCTTATAAAGAAACAGTTAAAAAAGCTGTAGCTTCTCAAATATTAAGCCTTAATGGTCAAAGTATGCCTATATACGCATATAAAGCTATAGATAAAACAGATATGAAAACAGTTAAAGATCAAGGTTATTTTGCAGGTGGAAAAGTTGGATATATGTATATGGAAAAACAAGGAAAACCTCTAATTGTATCTGCAGCTGAGCTTGATAATACTGCTATAGGAAAAATCATTGAAGAAGTAAAGGATAAATTACTAAGTTGTTATAAAGATATAAAGGATTTAATAAACGAAATAAATGGTTCGGTAACTGATTTAATAGATAGTATAAGTAATGCTGTTGATGATTTGACAGATTCTCTTAAGGATAAAGATGATGATATAGATGATGCGTGGGACAAGGTATTTGATAGATTTGATAATGACAAAGGATGGGGCAGACATGATGGATATAGATATTATTATGATAAAGATGGAGTAAGCTTAAAAGGTGTTCAGACAATAAAGGGAAAGACATATTATTTTAATAGAATAGATGGAGCTATGGAGACAGGGTGGCAGATAGTTGATGGTAAGAGATGTTACTTTGACAAAAATAAAGGTTATGAAGTATATAATCAGTGGGTTCAAGATGGTGATGATTGGTATTTCGTTGGCGATGATGGATCGGTTAAGAAGATGCAGTGGGTTAATGATGGTGGAAACGAGTATTATTTAAAAGCTGATGGAAAAATGACAAGAGATTGGCTAAAGATAGATGATTACTGGTATCATTTTAATGAAAGTGGGATTATGGAAGTTTCTGCCTGGAAATGGTCTGACGGAAAATGGTATTACTTAAGAGATAATGGTCAGGCTGCAATAGGCTGGATTCAATTAGGAAGTAAATATTATTATTTTGGTGATCCATCAGGTGAAATGCAGACAGGCTGGTTTAGAGCAGATGGAAACTGGTATTGTTCAAATGATGATGGGGCTATGAAAACAGGATGGGCAGAATCAAAAGATGGCTTGTGCTATTTAGATGATGCTACTGGCATAATGAAGAAAAATGAATGGGTTACAATTGACGGAAAAACTTATTATTTTAATGTTAATGGAATAATGGTAACAGGTTCAAGATATATTGATGGAACAAAATATGTTTTTAATCCAGATGGAACCCTAAGTGAATAGAATAGTAATAAATAAAGCTTATATTCAAGTGATAAATTAAGGGGAAAAGCCATTAACCAATTAGTTATAACTTATAACTGTGCGTAGAGTAGCATAAGCTAAAAATTACAAGTAATAAATTAAATTCTTAATTTGTTATTTGTAATTTTTATTTTATGCTATATATGGTTATAAGTTGAGTTCTTAGTTCGTTTATTTATATAATAGAATAATGTGGTGTCATAACTATATATAGTGCAATTAACAATTTACAAAGTACAATTGACAATTACGGTTGAAATCCTTACAGGATTTCTTGAAAATGTAGAATTATTATTGAAATATATATATAGTTATATGAAAATATATCGATAATAAATTATATGTACGCTTTGATTGAATCTCTGAATTAAGTATTAGGTGCACATTATTGATTGGAATACATATTATTTGTAAAGTAATGGGGTTTGAGATAGTCGATTAGAGGAAATATTAACATAGGAGGCCAGTTTTAATGAAACGTAAATTAATAAATAAAATAGTTGCTGGAGCTGTTATATCTACAACATTATGTACATTAAATCCAGTTAAAGCTTCAGCTGAATGGGTGAATGATTATCAGGGTAATTTTTATTATATGCAGGGAAGTCAAAGGTTAACAGGCTGGAATAGAATTGATGGACAGTTATATTATTTTGACGAAGATGGAAAGATGCAGACTGGATGGATTAAAGCAGGGAGTTCATGGTATTATTTGCAAAATAGCGGAGCATTAAAAACTGGATGGATCAATTATAATAAAAATTGGTATTATGCAGACTCTAATGGTGCAATGCAGTCAGGAGTTATTAATATATCAGGAAAAGTTTATATTTTTGATAATAATGGAATCTTGCAAACTAGAAATATAGTTATTAATGGAGAGTTTTATACTATTGGTTCAGATGGAGAAGTTGTTGGGGCAAGAGTTCCAACACCTAGTAAAGAATTTGATGGTTATGGAAATTATGTTCAAATTTTAAAAAGTGATGATGCTAAAGCAAATGGATCTCCTACCAATTCAAGCTTTAACAATGTTATTGAAGATCAAACTGAGTCAGATGATGATCCTAACGAAGGAAGAATTTTTAAAGTCTTGCTTAAGGATTCAAACGGATCTGATCTTAACACAAAAACTGTTAAATATAATAAAAAAATTGATCTATATGAGCCAACAAAGACAGGCTATTATTTTTCAGGATGGAATACTAAGAGCGATGGATCAGGAAAAAATTATGATGAAGATGATGATATAAAAGTAAAAGAAGATTTAACCTTATATGCTCAATGGAGTCAAGATAATTCTACGAAGGTAGACAGTATTACCATTAAGGGAAGTTCATATGTTACTATAAATAAAACTATTCAAATGACAGCAGAGGTATTACCAAGTGATGCAGCAAATAGAAATGTAAAATGGTCTGTTACTAATGGAACAGGACAAGCTAAAATAAGCAGCAGTGGAGAATTAACAGGAGTTGCAAATGGAACAGTTACAGTAAAAGCAGCTTCTACAGATGGATCTAATGTAATTGCATCAAAGACAGTAACTGTAAGTGCAACAGATATATTAGTTCCTGTATCTAAAATAACTGTAACTAGTACAACTGGTATGTCTCAAATAACAACTGATGGTGGAACACTCCAAATGGTTGCAAGTGTATTACCAAGTGATGCAGATAATCAGGATGTAACCTGGTCAGTTGATGAAACATCTGGAGGCGCTGAAATTAGCGATACTGGACTTTTAACTGCAAAATCTAATGGAACAGTCACAGTAAAAGCAACAGCTAAAGATAATTCGGGAGTTGTAGGAACTAAAACTATAACAATAAGTGGACAAAACAATACAGTTCCAGTAGAAAGCATTACTTCAGTAACTGGAAGTGGCGGAATAAATGCTATAACTACTGATGCTTCCTTAGGTGGAGCAAATGGAACCCTTCAAATGGTTGCTAATATACTGCCAACTAATGCAAGTAATAAAACAGTAACCTGGGCAATAATACCTGATAGCAGCTGTACAGGAAAGGCATCAATTTCTACATATACAGGATTGTTAACAGCAGAAGCAGATGGAAAGGTTAAAGTAAGAGCAACTTTACAAAGTAATCCACAAATATATAAGGAAGGATTTGTAGATATTAGGAACCAAAGTGTTAAGTTGACTGGTTTTGTTATACATGCTAAGGATCAAAGTGGACAAGAAAAAACTTCTATTGACAGTAATGCAGGAACACTTGAAATGTCTATTAGTACTACACCAGCAGCTGCAAGCTATAAATCAGTAGCTTGGTCAACTGAAAGAGCTGGAGATAGCACAGGAAGTGCAAATATTGTGGATAATGGTAATCATACAGCTACATTAAAAGCAGTAACAGATGGAGAGGTTTTAGTGAAAGCTGTTGTAACTGCTTTAGATGGATCTAAAATTACCCAAACTACTAAAATATCAATTACTGGACAGAATTCAGCAGTAAGTTTAACAGGAATTCAAGTGACCGATAAATCTGGAAGTGCAAAGCCAACTATAACAGCTGATAATGGAACATTACAAATGGTAGCAAATTTCTTACCATATAATCAAACAGAAGCCACTGCATCTTCAATAAAATGGACTGCTGTAAATGAAACAGGAGCTGCAAATATTGATCCTAACACAGGAATATTAACAGCAGTGTCAAATGGAAAAGTTAATGTTATAGCAACTTATACACCTTCAGGCACAACTAAGCCAAGTATTTCTGGAAATACAGAAGTTTATATACAAGGCCAATATAATGAAACAACAGATATAACTATAACTCCTGATGGACCAGTTGAAGTAGGAGGAACATTACAAATGAATGCAGCAGTAAAAAGTAATGGAGGTAATTCTACTTATACTGCAGTTAAATGGAGTGTTCAGGGAAGTGTCGATGGTGGCTCTGCAACAATAGATAATAATGGTGTACTAAAAGGGCTGCAAATTGGTAATGTTATTGTAATAGCAACATCTGATTATTTTGATGGAGTGTCTCATGGAAAGTCTGTTAGTAAAACTATATATGTTAGTGAAAAAGTGCCAATTACAGGAATTGATCTGTCATCAAATTCTAGTACGTTAGACTGTACAAACGGAAATACACTACAAATGAGTGCTACACTTACTGGAAAGGATGGCAAAAATCCAACAAACCCAACAATAAATTGGTCAGTTACACCAGCAGGAACTGCAACTATTACTCCTAACGGAGGGCTTCTAACAGCGATAGCAAATGGATCTGTTACAGTAACAGCAGCAACTCCAGATGGAACAGTTACAAATACGAAAGTTATAACAATCCAAAATTTAATAGTTAATGCAACAGGATATACATTGAAGGGCTTTCCTGTAGTTAATGGGACTGTTGGAGCTTCTGAAACTAACAAAATTACAGATAATGCAGGAACGCTTCAAATGAAAGCAAATGTAGTGCCAGCAACTGCAACTACTATACCAACCCAAGTGAACTGGTCAGCTGCACCATGTATAGATGGCCCAAGTAAATCAGGTGGAGCTGCAGATATTGTTTCTAATACTGATGGTGCTTTATTAACTGCAAAAGCAAATGGAGATGTAAGAGTAACATTTACTGCCATATATGCCAATGGTACGAAAGTAAGTGGTTCTGAGGTAATAACAATAACTGGCCAAATTGTAAATGTAACTGGAATTGCTATTGATAGGACTAAAATACCATCAGCAGTAGGTCTTAATAAGAAATTACAGATGGCAGCAGCTATAACACCAGCTGGAGCAACTAATAGGAGCATTAATTGGAAGGTAACTGACAATACAGGTGCAGATATTCCGAGCATTGCAGTAATTGATCCAACAGGAGTATTAACAACTATGGGAACAGCTTCAACAGTAAAAGTAACTGCAACATCGGCAGATAATCCAAGTATATCTGACTATGTATTTGTTACAATAGGCTAGAGTTATGGATAAACAATACATAGCTTAGAGTTATAACTTATAATTCATAAATTATAACTGTGTTTAGTATAATCTGAAAATTACATGTAATAAATCGAGCTTTGATTTGTTTATCTATAATTTGACTAATGAACTAGATAAAAAAGGAGGAAATTACAGTGAAGCATAACTTTTTGAAGAAATCAATCATGGCCTGCATTGCAGCTTCAGCTTTAGTTACCTTGTTACCAGTGGGAGCTTCAGCCGCATGGATTAAAAGTTATTATGGTAATTGGAGTTATACAGAAGGATATGGATATGCTACGGGCTGGAGACAAATAGATGGTTTATGGTATTTCTTTGATTCATATGGATTAATGAGAACTGGATGGATTAATGATGGCGGACAGTGGTATTATGCTGATTTGAGTGGAGCTATGCAGACAGGCATAATTCAAATAGAAGGAAAAATTTATTTGTTTTCATCAAATGGAGCTATGCAAAAAGGAAGCAATGTAATAAATGGAAAACTCTATAATTTTGATGATAATGGAATCTGTGTTGGGACTGATTATCCAATGCCTGCTAGAGCTTTTGATTACTATGGAAACAATGCAATACCATATGTACCAAGCCAGATAGTAGATGAAAGTGCAAGCATGTCAAAAGATATTCCATCAGATGGATTAAATCAAGTAAAACAATACACAATTACATTTAAGGATCCAGATGCAGATGATGATGACGAGGAAGTTCTTAAGAAAAGAACTGCAGACGAAGGAACAATGGTGCCTTTATACAAACCTTCAAAGAGCGGTTATACTTTTATTGAGTGGAACACTAAGAGTGATGGAGATGGCACAGGATATGAGGATACAGATAAGATAAGACTTGAGAAAAATATGACGTTATATGCACAATGGGAAGAAATTGATGATGACACAGATAAATAAAAAGTAAGACTTTAAGATATTAAATATATATTGCAATGTATAGTTTACAATTGACAATTATTGAAGAAATCCTGTAAGGATTTCAACCATAATTGTCAATTGTACATTGTAAATTTTTAATTTTAACATATATATTAATAAATATATGCATTAAAATAGAAAGGAATGCCCTAATAAGAAGACTTATTAGGGCATCTTTTATATTATTATAAATTTAGGAATGTCCAAAAAACTATGCAAATTATAAAGCGCACTTAATTAACAATTAAAAAACGTGAAATTCTTCTTAAATCCAAGCACCACTTGAAGATAATGTATAGCCGTCAATTGTTGTGTTAGCTGCCATAGCACCACTTTGGTATAAGTAGTACCAAGAACCGTTTATATATTGCCATCCAGTTGCCATAGCACCAGATGAATTTAGATAATACCAATAGCCATTATCATAAATCCAGCCAGTCTTCATAGCACCTTGAGTACCATCAGAAACTGGATTTAAATAGTACCAAGCACCATTTATATATTGCCATCCAGTTGCCATAGTTCCATTTGCATCTAAAAAGTACCAATTACCAGCAACGTTAATCCAGTTATAAACTACTTTCGTACCAGTTGTATCGTAGAAATTCCAAGTTCCATCAGTAGTTTGAGACCATCCTATTATAGCAGGAGTGCTTGTACCAGCTTCAGCTTCAGTTTCTTTAGTCCCTTCAGATACAGTTGTATAGATGTCTCCATCATCTTCCCAAACAATTAAATTATTTTCATCATATACATTTATTGAGTCTAATGAACTATCACAAGAATATATTTTATTGAATTCATTATCTTTAAATTTGTATATTTTCCCATCAGTCACAACCCATGGATTTCCATCTATATCAAAATCATATGCACCATATTCATAATCAGCATCGATATCTACATCATCATCATCATCTTTTTCTACGAAGTAAGCATCTACCTTGTCATCCTCGTCGAATTTACCTTCGTCGCTGCTGTTAGTTTCGTCATTTGGAACTGCTTTATCAAATTTTACTTTATCTTTTTTTAGATTAAAGCTTATTGCTTTAACTTTATCACTATCAGCATCTATACCAATTAATTGACCATTAACTACTGTGAATTTAGCTTTAACTTTTCCCTCTTCTTTATCAACTACGGAATTTTGAGTAATATTAATTGGATCACCAATGATATCTTCAAATGCTTCATATGCATCTTTAGCATCATCACAGTCAAATTCAGTACCATCGTTATTTTTGTTTCCTAGTTCATAAGACGTTACACTTTTTGGAAGATAAGCATCATCCTTTTGATCATCTTCCTCTTTAGAAATCTTTTGTATATAAGTACGTATAGTCATTGACTTATCGCCAAAATCAGGATTATTTACTACCACTGCTGCTGCACTAGTAGTAGTTCCAGTAGAAATTGCATTATCAGAAAAATCAGTTATACCTACTTTTATTAAGGTATAGATATAATCTTTATCTTGAGCAAGAACAACTGGTTGTCCTAACAATGTAGCTAATAATTCTGAATCTTTATCCTTATCATCGGGATTGTTGCTGAATTCTTCAATTTTAATCATCTTACCTCTTGCAGTAGAGTATGCATATATATTTGCTATATTAGAAGCATCTATATATTTACCAGAATCATTAGTAAATCCGTATAAATATTCTTTACCATCCTCTTCTGTAACTCCATTACCGTCTGGATCAGCATCTGATGATAAAGCTATTTTATATGAATACCAATTATCTCCAAATTTATTTCCAGGTAAGGCTGCAACTGAATCATCATCGCCGTCATAATAATCACCGAAAATTTCATTAGCATCAGATGTTAGATCGCTGCCATATCTATCGGTTTTTTTTAATTTTGTTCTAAGTTTTGAAGCAATACTATCTGCATCATCTTCTGGAGTATCATCATCAATAACATCTCCATTTGTTAAATCTATAAGATATTGATCGTCTCCATCATTAGCAAATGCATATTTATCTTCATATGCAATGTTAAGATCAGCATCTTCTACATCATCCAGTTCCTTATCCTTTTCACCATCATTATAGTAGATACCTAAATCATCGTCGTCACTTCGATATCCTTGATATACATATTTACCATCTGCAAATGCTATTGCATTTTCGATAGTTCCATCTTTTGTTCCTAATTTGTCAGAAGCCATAGCAGGCACTATTGACATAGTGGAAGCTGCAGCTACTAATAAAGCCGTGATTTTTAGTTTTCCTTTAATCATATTCATATTCCTCCTTTATAAAAAATAGATTAAAAAGTTAAGAGAATAGTCTGTTTAACCATTACAATAAGTACATATATATGTTGCAATTTGCAATGCACAGTTTACAATTAACAATTTTTGAAGAAATCCTTATAGGATTTCAACCATAATAGTCAATTGTACATTGTAAATTTTCAATTGCAATATATATATGGAACTTTACTACTTATAATTTAATTACCCTAAAATGGATAATTAAGGATTGTAGTGATCGTTAATACATCATAACATATGATATACTTTAATAAAAGGGAATGTATACCATTTGAGGCTGGATAATGCTTATATGTATATATATAAACATACATACATAGCGGTATTACAGGAAAAAGTTAATTTTTTGTAAATAAATTAAAGGTGAAGAGTTTATACTCATAATTAAAATACATATGAACATTTTAGAAAGGTAATTTCTATCTATATAAATCAGAAAATATATATGTTTTTTGTGGAGTGAATATTTTAAATTAAGCTAATTATTTGACTGTACAAGATTATATATATTAAAGAACCTGTGATTGTGTTTTTATAAAAATAAAACCATTCTCTAATTGCAGCTAAGGAGGATGGATGAAGTATACATAACTTATTGGTTATGATATAATAGCTTAGTTAATAGAACGTATGAAATATATATTGCAATTTAAAATGTACGGTTTACAATTAATAATTATTGAAGAAATCCTGTAAGGATTTCAACTGCAATTGTCAATTGCACTTTGTAAATTGTTAATTGCAATATATATATAAGAAAAATAATTAAACAACATACAATATAAATATCACAAAATGAATTTTATTAATGATGCATTGAATAGGAGGAATTATTCCAATGTAGCTGAGATTTGTATAAATACTTTAATAATAAATTTATCAATACTAGTTCAAGTAACAGTCAGCAAGTTATAAGTAACAATTAAGGAGAAAAGTTCACGGAAATTTATAAAAAATTAAGGAAATCACGAAGCGATTTCATCCTTAACTGAAAACTGTTAACTGTAAACTGTTAACTGACTTAATTAGGAGGATTTAGATTTGGCTGATTATATAAAAGAAATTGAAAAAAGAAGAACCTTTGCAATAATCTCTCACCCTGATGCAGGTAAAACTACACTTACAGAGAAGTTTTTATTATATGGAGGAGCTATTAGACTTGCAGGTTCTGTTAAGGCAAGAAAAGCCTCAAAACATGCAGTTTCAGACTGGATGGAAATTGAAAAGCAAAGAGGTATCTCAGTTACTTCTTCAGTTATGCAGTTTAATTACAACAATCACTGCATTAATATATTAGATACTCCAGGGCATCAGGACTTCTCAGAAGATACGTATAGAACACTTATGGCTGCAGATTCAGCAGTTATGGTAGTGGATGCTGCTAAGGGTATAGAAGATCAAACAAGAAAATTATTCCATGTTGCAGCTTTAAGGGAAATGCCAATATTTACATTTATAAATAAGATGGATAGAGAAGCTAAGGATCCATTTCAATTACTAGATGATATTGAAAATGAACTTGGAATTAAAACTTATCCTATGAATTGGCCAATTGGTTCTGGCAAAGAATTCAAAGGGGTATATGAAAGAGACAATAACAGAATTATAGCTTTTAATGGTGGAAATCATGGTCAAAACGAAGTTGAAACAATAGAAGGTTCACCAGATGATCCTAAGTTTAGAGATATTTTAGGTGATGCTCTTCATGATAAGTTAATGGAAGATATTGAACTTCTAGATATTGCTGGTGATGAGCTAGATCTAGATGCTGTACGTGGTGGAGAACTAACTCCTGTATTTTTTGGATCGGCATTAACTAATTTTGGCGTAGAACCATTCTTAGAGCATTTCTTAGAAATGACTACATCACCACTTGCTAGAAAATCAGATGCAGGAACTATTGACCCATTTGAAGATAAGTTCTCTGCTTTTGTATTTAAGATTCAAGCTAATATGAATAAGGCACATAGAGACAGAATTGCCTTTATGAGAATTTGTTCAGGTAAGTTTAATAAAGGTGAAGACGTATATCATATGCAAGGTGGAAAAAAGATAAAATTAGCTCAGCCACAACAATTTATGGCTCAGGATAGAGAAATTGTTGAAGAAGCTTATGCAGGAGATATAATTGGTGTGTTTGACCCAGGTATATTCTCAATTGGAGATACTTTATGTATGCCATCAAAGAAATTTAAATTTGAAGGTATTCCAACCTTTGCTCCAGAATATTTTGCAAGAGTTAGGCCAGTGGATACTATGAAGAGAAAACAATTTATAAAAGGTGTTTCTCAAATTGCTCAAGAAGGAGCAATTCAAGTATTTAAAGAAATCCATATTGGAATGGAAGAGATTATAGTTGGAGTTGTTGGTGTACTTCAATTTGAAGTATTAGAATATAGATTAAATAGTGAATATAATGTTGATGTTAAAATGGATAGATTAGACTACAGGTTCGTAAGATGGATAGAGAATAAGGATGTTGATATGGATACCTTAAATTTAACTTCTGATACTAAGAAAGTTAAAGATTTTAAAGACAGAAATCTTCTAATATTCCAAAATGACTGGGGCATCAACTGGGCTTTAGAACATAATAAAGGATTAATTTTATCAGCAGTAGGAAAAAGCGAAGACTAATTTAAGTGTTTATAGTCACTTTTTGTAATATATATTTTTTTATGGTAGCAAAAAGTATTAATAATCATATTATTATAATATATAATACTTTCGTACATGGAGAGAAAGAAAATGAGTAACTGTGACTGTTGTGATTCAGATTTCAATACTTTGGGTGATAACGCGACTAATCCATTAAATGATTTAACGCTGTCTACAATGGTTGTAGGGAATCAGGGAGCAGTATTCTGCAAATTAGTAATGATATTACTATTTCTTTATGCATTTACTAATCAAAACTTTATTTGTTATTTAATAAGTATGAATGACAAATTAATGTGTAATCAAATGTGCCTTACAGACAAAATGGTTGATAATATGATGGATAATCTTAATAATTGCAGAAATGATCTTGAAAACTGCAGAAAAGGGCGCCATAATCACTAAAAGAGAGCATGAAACAGGCTCTCTTTTTATTTTTGTATAGGAAAGCATAGAATTTTTTAAGCCGAGAAATCTTATGAAATAAGAAATTAGAAAGGTTTTAATTGATAATTTTAACATATATATTCAGAGAAAAATTAAAGTTATAGTGAATAATGGATAATTAATGTCTTAGGATAAAAATTCGATTTTTGAAGAATATGTTCCAAAAGTAAAGTTAATGTAAAATTATTATAAATAAAGTGCATATTTTAGAAAAATTAGCTTTTATGCCATGGCGTTTTTTGCTAAAATCTAATATAAGGAGGTGGCAGACTATTTTGAATATTAAAAATAAATTTACTACCTTTGTTTTAGCCTTTGCAATGGTATTAAGTTTTATTCCGACATTAGGTGTACAAGCAGCAACTACTGATTTCAAAATAATTTCAGATACTGAAGTCACTGTAAAGCAAGCTGAGAAATGGGCTAAATCTAAAGGTGCGACGGAAACGTTTGTAGGTTTGGCAGATTTATACTTTGAATATTCTAAAGATCATGGAAAAGTTAATCCGGCAATTGCATATGTCCAAGCTGCAAAGGAAACTGGGTTTGGAAAATTTGGCGGAGTTTTAGATGAAAGTTATCATAATCCATGTGGATTAAAAAAAGCTTCAGGTGGCGGAGACACTGATCCTAATGCACACCAAAAATTTGACAGCTGGGATGAAGGCGTACAAGCACATTTGGATCATTTAGCCCTATATGCAGGGGCTAAGGGATATCCAAGAGACGACACTTATGATCCTAGGCATTTTGTAACAATTAAGGGGAATTCACCTACAGTAAATTCACTGGGTGGTAAATGGGCTCCAAGTGCTACATATGGTGAAGAAGTTAGGAAATTGTATGAAGACTTATTAGACTACGCGGGAATAGATTATCAAAAGGATGATAATAGTTCTAATAGTAATAATAGTGGAAATAATTCATCAAATTCGGCTCCAAATCCTGGGAAGATTGAAAGTAAACCGAGTGGATTAAATGCATCGGATGTTATTGAAGAAAATAAACCCCAGAGTGGAAATACAACTAATGTGGACAAAACTAACATAACATCAGCTATTGGCTGGAAGAATGAAAATGGAGCTTGGTATTATTATAAATCAGATAATACCAAGGCAATCGGATGGATTAATCCAGATGGCAATTGGTACTACTTAAAAGATGATGGGAAAATGACAACAGGATGGGTTTACGATAATAATAGCTGGTATTACCTAGATAAGTCAGGTGCTATGGTAAAAGGGTGGAAACAACTAGATAATGATTGGTACTTTTTAACTAGTACAGGTGCTATGGGCACTGGAATTCAATATGATGGTTCAGGCCTTTATTATTTAAAAAGCTCAGGAGTTATGACAACTAATACTGGATGGACTAAATTGGATGATAAGTGGTATTATTTTGAAAATGGTGGGAAAATAAAGACTGGTTGGTTTAAAGAAAATAATGTTTGGTATTTCCTTCAAGGAGATGGAAGCATGGTAACTGGTCTGAAGAAAATAGACAATAAAAGTCATATGTTTAATGACAGTGGTTCAATGATAACTGGCTGGAAACAAATCAATAATTACTGGTATTACTTTAATAGTGATGGAAGCATGGCAACAGATTGGATTGCAGATGGTGAAAACTATTATTATTTATATGATAATGGAGCGATGGCAAAGGGCTGGATCAATATTAACGGAACTTGGTATTATCTAAATAATAGTGGAGCAATGGTAACAGGCTGGGTTGCATCTAATGGAGATTCATACTATTTAGATAAATCATCAGGAAAGTTAGTTACTAATACTACAATTGATGGCTATAAAATTGGCGCTGATGGTAAGAGAAAGAATTCATCAAGTCAAACTGATGAAGATAATTCTAAGCCAGGTTCAACACCAGGAAATAATAATTCATCAAAAGGTAAGACTATAGTAATAGATCCAGGTCATGATTATGGTAATGATTATGGAGCTGAAAGCACTATTGATGGAGTAACCTATAGTGAAACGGTTTTAAATATGCAGGTTGCAGATAAATTAAAAACAGAGCTTCAAGATAGAGGATATAATGTAATAATGACAAGAAATTTAGGAGAAAAACCTTCTTATGGTACGTTAACTGATAGTCTTACTCATAGAGTTAACATAGCCAACAACTCAAAGGCAGACTTCTTTATAAGCATACATCATAACTCAGCAGGAGAAACTGCTAAAGGGGTATTATCTCTTTATAGCTCAGAGACGCAAGATGCTAATTTTGGTGGTAAATTGGATAATGCTAGAATAGAGAGAAGTAAGCAGATGGCAGCTCTTATAAATGACAACATTGCAAATAAACTTAATTTGAATAATAGAGGCGGTCAAGAGCAAAACTTATTTGTATGCAGAAATGCTAATATGCCGGCAGTATTAGTCGAAGTGGGATTCATAACTAATAAGGAAGAAGCAATAAGATGTGCAGATGCATCTAATCAGCAAAAGGTGGCTGAAGCAATAGCTGAAGTTATTGCGGCTAATATTTAACTAAATATTAAGTAGGTATTCTATATTTAAGTTGAACTAGCAGCTGCTATATAGATGAAAAAACTGTAAGCTGTATTAGGTATATGTAAATTGAAAAGAGATTCTATAACTTATAATTTTTTATAACTGATTAAAATAGGTATGCATTTATACAATTTTGGATATGCATACCTATTTTTTACTTGGTTATTTTTATAGTTCGACATTTTTTTGATGAAAAAGTTAATATCATACTGTATTAGTACCTAAAAAAATTTGGATGCTGGTATTATATTATAGATACCCAAATGAAAGCTGTTTTGAAAACTATCATAATCCATGTGGATTAAAGACAAACGTAGGAGGAGAAGATACTGATCCAAGTGCACATGAAAGATTTGATTCATGGGATGAAGGGATATAAGCTCATCTAGATCATTTAGCACTTTATGCAGGGGCTGATGGTTATTCGAGAAATAATACATATGATCCAAGACATTTAATTACAATATCAGCAAATGGTGTAGAAGTTTACTATAGCTCAAAAGCACAGGATTCAAGCTTTGGAGGAGGATATAGTGATGAGAGGCTTTCAGCAAGTATGAATATGGCATCTTCTATAGCAACGTCTTTAACAAATAGTACTGGTTCCATAAATAGAGGAGCAAGAGATGGAAATTTATTTGTTCTTAGAAATACTAAAATGCCCTCGGTACTAGTTGAATTTGGATTTATAACAAATACAGATGAAGCTAAAAGATGTGCAGATTCATCATACCAAGATCTAGAAGCAGAAGGAATTGCAAGGGCAATTGCAGCAGCTATCTAAATTTGTGGTAAAAGCTGTATGTTTAAATGATTAATTCATGCAAAAAAAGTATCCCATAGATGATAAAGGCAGTCATTAGGGGATACTTTTTTTAAAAGGTTGATATAATTTGAATATTAATATAAGATAGTTGTAATATATATAGATATCTAACATATGTATTAGACTTATAACTGTGTGAATTATAATCTGAAAATTAAAAGTAATAAATCAAAAGCAAATTTATACATTATAATAAATCATTATATATATTGCAATTTGCAATGTACAGTTCACAATTAACAATTATTGAAGAAATCCTGTAAGGATTTCAACTATAATTATCAATTGTACATTGTAAATTTTCAATTGACAATTATATATATGGAATATTTGTGCGCTTTGGTTTAAATGTGGGATATCTATAAGAGAATGAGGTGTGAGAAATATGGAATGGTTTAAAAGAATGATGTATGGAAGATATGGAGGAGATCAACTGTCAAGAGCATTGCTTGGATTATCTTTTGTATTATTAATATTAACAAACTTTTTGCCGAGAAATTTATCAATTCTAGTAGTTATAGCATATATTCCAACAGTAATTTGCATTTTTAGAATTTTTTCAAAAAATATATATAAGCGTCAACAAGAAAACTACAAATATATAATAAGAAAAAATAAAGTATTAGATTGGTTTAAACATAGATCAAATAAATTGAGAGACATGAGAACTCATAAGTATTTTGTATGTAAAAATTGTAAACAAAAACTACGAGTGCCAAGAGGGCAGGGGAAAATTTCTATTACATGTCCTAAGTGTAAAAATTCTTTTAAGGCAAAATCTTAAATTAAAGCAGGATAAAAGACCTTTCATAGTATATAACTATTGTATTATATTATGGGAGGTTTTTTTATATTTTTCTAAAGGTAAGCATAAATGGTTCGATATTTAAAATGTGGTATACATAAATCAATTATATGACACGTTAATTATATTAATAATTCTAATTTCAAAATTTACATTCTATGTTTTAAAAGCTTAAGTTACATAACCTGTGAGTTATAAATCTAATTAATGTGATGAGATAGATGCAAAATAATATAAAAAATTAAATCCGATTATTGATTTTAAATAACAATTTGGGAGGGCGACAATAATGAGAAAAGTCAAAAGTAAGTTTATAGCGCTGCTTATGGTGTTTACAAGTATAGTATCATTTTTGCCAGTGCAATTTGGTGGACAGGTAGCAGAGGCAGCTACTACATCAGGTATCAGAGTAAATGTTACAAATGAAAAATATATTCAACCAACAACATCTGGAACTGATGTGATTTATTCGCATCCTAGCGTAATAAGTGAGGATCAAAGTGGAACAACAGGGTTCGATTTAACAGTTCCGAAGGTTTATAGGACTGATACTACTCAGATGGAGAATGAGGTGAAAAATGCTGCAACTACTAAACCAACTAATGCTACTTTTATAGTAGGTCAGAGAGTTGTAATTAAAGCAATTGATGCTCAAAGCATAACAGACACAATAGA
This sequence comes from Clostridium sp. DL-VIII, assembly GCF_000230835.1. Lineage (NCBI taxonomy): Bacteria > Bacillati > Bacillota > Clostridia > Eubacteriales > Clostridiaceae > Clostridium > Clostridium sp. DL-VIII. Next base: position 6,024,683 of record NZ_CM001240.1, on the reverse strand, counting down.
TAGCGGCTCGCCTACTAAAATATCAACCAATATGGGGATAGATGTTACTAGAATAGATGGTACTGATGATACAAATGGTGAAGATGTAGTCGGAAAGAGGTTAGTTGGATTACCATATGGTGTTAACACTGTTTCATATGAAATAATACAAACAACTCAAACTGTTACTTATACTCCAGAACTAAATGCAGATGGAACTCCAACTGGTAATGGGACAATAACATGGGGAGATACTAAAGATTCCACTAATATTAGTGATAAAACAATAACAATAGAGTATGGAACTTCATTTGCTATACAAAAAATACAAAGCTTAATATTTAAGTCATATGTAGGTGGTAAAAGCGATTTTGATGGTGATACAGTTTTAGTTCCTAAAAATAATCAAAAACCATTTTTATATACACAAATAGCAGAAGCAGATCCCAATATACCACTTAGATATAATTTTAATGTACCTGATTCAACTTATATGCTAAAGTATGTTATGAATTTTAATATAAGTTTAGAAGATGCTATTGTGTTTTTAAATGGACAGGAAGATAAATCTATCGAGTTTGGAGATGAATCATTACAAGGATCATTATCTAACTTAGGATCTTCCTCAATAGTAATAAGAATAAAATCAACTGAGTCGGGTGATAGTACACCGATAACAAGGTCTTATGCTTTACAGATAAAATATAGTGCATTAGATGCTTCTAAGGATTATAGTTTGAAAGATGCAGGTATAACTAAACAATATATGAATGATGATAGTGATGTTGATGCATATATAGGCAAAACATTTTCAGTTACAAGAGATCCAAACTCTGGATTTCCAATTTATAATGGAACCATTACTATAGATTCAAGAGCTAAACAAATAAGTTTAGATCCTACGCTCATAGTGCCGAAGTCCGGCTTGGGATATAGTGTGCAGAATAATTATAAAGAGACTGCAGATGGGACGACTAAGGAAATAAAGGCTTCTCTCAGTGGAGGAGACGGAAAGAACTATGTTGATTTTCAAAAAGGCGCTTATAGCAATAAGATACAGTTAGACGTATATAAAGGAAGCGATGGAAATATAACAGATTCGTCAACAATATTAGCTAGATATTCATTAGATGTTATTATTGAGACAGGAAGTCACTCTACTATGAATTTACAATTCGCTGGATCGCCAGAGCCTTATTTAAGGCAACCAGGTGTAAGCGATAGTGTTTTAACATTTAATCCATCAAGAGTCACTTATGATTTATGTTTTGGAAATGTAAATTTAGATAAGGTTGCAGATCCAGTAACAATAAAATATACAGGAGAGCAAAGTGATAGAAATGAGTATATAAGAGTCTTCTATGCAACTAATAAGGATAGCAATAGTTATACAGAGTTCGATGAATCTAAAAATAATAATTATGATTCAGATGAAGACTCAAGTACATTTTTAAAAAGAAATCCAAGCATTACCATCAATTTGAAAAATTATGAAAAAATATATATTCAAACGTATTATGATAAATTTGATGATAAGGAAGTTACAGATTCAAGTGGTAACAAAACAACCCAAAAGGTGTTAGTTGGAAGTTATCCAGCTGGAGATAAGTATGTATTCTATTTACCGCAAAATTATAAGCCTTCTGATGGTACTCCACCAGAACAAAATTCTAATGATGCTTCTTTAAGTTCTTTAAGTGTTAAGGGATATACATTGAAAGATGCTGATGGAAGTGAAGGTTTTTCAAGCGATAAGTTATCCTATACTACTACTGTTTCAAAAAGTGATACAAGTGAGAAGATAACTGTAAAACCTACAAATGAAAATGTAAGCTCAATTGTAGCAACTATAAATGGAAGTAATGATAGCTATGATTTAGTTTCAGGAGAAGAAACTGAATTACCTCTAAATTCAAATGGAACTACTACTGTAAAAATACTAGTTACTGCACAAGATGGAATTACTACTGAAACATATAGTGTTGTAATAAAAAATAATCAAAAAAGCAGTAATGCTGGTTTGAAGAATGTAATCTTAAACACAGGTGACTATGATTTTAATCCAAAGAAAGATCCAACTGAGGTTCGAGTAGACCAAAATGTAGCAAGTGTTCAAGTAACTCCAATTCCAGAGGATTCTAAGTCGAAAGTTACTGTTAATGGAGAAGATTATTCTGATAGTGCCATAAGTGTAAGTCTTAGAGGATCTCAAAAGACAGAAATTGAAATTGTTGTTGAATCAGAAGATGGATCAGAGAGTAAAACTTATACGCTAAAAGTTTATAGAGTTGATGTATCTGACTGGAATGGCGGTTCTGGAGATGGTAGTCAATACGATGACGATCAATATTATGATGATTATAACGACTGTTGGGTAGATACAAGAAAATATGATGAATGGGGAACTGTAAATGGAAAGCCAACTTATTTTGATAAGAACCACAGACAAGTTAAGAATGCTTGGATAAAAACTGGGGGAAAACTTTATTATTTAAATAATGTAGGATATAGAGCTTCAGGCTGGAAAGTTGATGAAGCTGATGGAAAGACATATTATTTAGATTCATCAACTGGAGAAATGAGAACAGGATGGATAAATTTAAATAACAGCTGGTATTACTTGGAATTAAATGGTGTAATGCATAAAGGCTGGTTATATTTAAATGGAAAGTGGTATTACTTTACTCCAAATGGTCAAATGGTAGTAAATCAGACTATGTTTGTGGATGATAAAAATTATACTTTTGGACAAGATGGTACTGTTATAGCTTAAAGGATAGAGGAACAGGATTGATATTATTTTTAATATCAATCCTGTTTTTTTATGAACAATTGACATAATAACTTCGCTCTGAGGGCAACTAGCCTTCTTACTCGATGGAAAATATTCATAATAATTTTAGACGTGTTATTTATTTTAGTGTGCCTTATTGACATCCATAATTTCAAGGAATATAATAGTTATAGTTCAAAATTCGAACATTAGAGTATATAGCAGGCATATAAATCAAAATAACAAGCATCTGATGATGCGATGCATTATTTTTTTGGTATGCCAAACAAAAGGGGGAGTTAAAATATGTTAGAGGATAGAATAGAGATTTTAAAGACGTTAAATGATAACTTTAATATTAATCAAAGAGAGTTAGCGAAAAGAACTAATATATCTCTAGGTAAGGTTAACGCGGTTTTAAAAGAATTTACAATAGACGGATTTATAGATAGAATAACAAATAACAGAGGAACTTTATATAAAGTTACTGAAAAAGGAATGAAGTTTTTAGAAGAGAATATTGCATCTGCAAAGAATACAAGATTAAAGCTTCATGAAGCAGAAAGAAAGATTGTAAAGCAGGCTGTAATACTTGCTGCAGGTAAAGCAGAAGAGTTTGGAAAGCCTGTAGGAATGCTTGAAATTGAAGACTTTAAGTTAATAGACAGAACCTTAAATATTTTAAAGGAAAATGGGATAACTAAAATTGTTATAGTAACAGGTTATGAAAGTCAACGTTATGAGGAATATTTTAAAAATAGTAAAAACATTGCTTTAGTTAAGAGCGATACATACAAATGGACAGGTACTATGCATTCATTATCTTTAGCAAAAGATTATATTGATGATGACTTTTTACTTATAGAAAATGATTTAATCTTTGAAAAGAGAGCGATTAAGGAATTAGCAGAAAGCTCTAATCACGACTGTATACTTTTTACTAATGAAAGTGGTTCTGGAGATGAAGCCTTTGTTGAAATAAGGGATAATCATTTATTTAAAATGTCAAAAGATATTCATCAATTTAATAGAATTGATGGAGAAATGATAGGGCTTACTAAGATTTCTTATAAATTATATACAATGATGCTTGAAGAATTTAAAGGAAATGTTAATCCGTATTTAAACTATGAATATGTATTATTAGATGTAGCTAGAAATTATAATATAGGATTTGTTAAAATAGATGATCTTGCCTGGGGAGATGCAGATACTGCAAAGGAGTATGAAAAAATTAAAAATTATTTATATCCAACCATAAGAAGAAGAGAACTTAGTTATGAAATGAACAGCATAAAGGCTATTGTTCGTGAATCACTAAAGGTTAATGATGAAGATATTACAGAAGTTGTACCAGCTGGTGGTATGACTAATAAAAACTATAGAATCTGTGTTAAAGGTGAAAGATTTATTCTAAGAGTTGCAGGTGCGGGAACAGAGCAGATGATAAATAGAAGTACAGAAATGTTTAACTCTGCAATTGCTTCTGAAAAAGGATATAATGTTGAAGTGCCTTACTTTAATCTTGAAACTGGAGTTAAAATATCAAAGTTTATAGAAAATGCGGAAACTTTGACTCATAGAAGTATTAAAAAAGAAGAAAATTTAAAACAAGTTACAACAATCTTAAGAAATTTACATGAATGTGATGATTTTCATATGGATAATGAATTTAATGTATTCAGAGAACTTGAAAAATATGAAAATATCTTAAAAAGTGATAATGGAAGTTTCTTTGAAGATTATGATGAAGTAAGATCAGAAGTAATGGCTCTTGAAGAAGAATTAAAGAAATGTGATAGAGTATTTGTACCATCTCATAATGATTTAGTTTCAGAAAACTTTGTTAAAGATACACAAGGAAGAATTTATTTAATAGACTGGGAATATAGCGGAATTAATGATGATATGTGGGATTTAGCTGCTTTATCCTTAGAAAATGAATTCTCAGAAGATGATATTGAATTAATGTTTAGATTATATTTTAATGGAAAAGAAGCAGATAAGAATTCAAGAAGAAGATTATTAATCCATCAAATATGCCAAGATACATTGTGGGCAGTATGGACCTTGGTAAAAGAAGCTGAAGGCGATGATTTTGGTACTTATGGAATAGATAGATATAATAGAGCAAAAGAATACTTAAAACAGTTAGCTGAACTCGAGGTGTGATATGAGAGCAATTTTAATGGCAGCAGGTATGGGAACTAGATTAAGACCATTAACTGAAAATACTCCAAAGTCTTTAATTGAAGTTAATGGAATGTCTTTACTGGAAAGACAGATAATAAATTTAAGGGAAATTGGAATTGATGAAATTATAGTATTAACAGGTTACTTGCATGAAAAATTTGATCCTATAGTTAAAAAATATAATTTAATTAAAGTTATTAATGATAAGTATGATGTTTATAATAACATCTATACTATGTATTTAGTTAGACAATATTTAAAAGATGCATTTGTTATTGATGCAGATAATTATATTACTAGAAATTTTCTACCAAAGACTAAGCCAAGTACATCAATATATTATTCAGCCTGCAAGGAAAATATAACAGGTGAGTGGATATTAAAATATGATGAGAATAATAGAATACATAATGTTGAAATTGGAAAAGAAGGAGATAAGCCTGATTTTATAATGTCAGGAGCATCATTTTGGACAGCAAAAGACGGGATGCTTATTTCAGAAAAGGTAGAAGAAACTATAAATAAAGGTGACTTTAGAGATTTATATTGGGATAGTATTGCTGTAGATAACCTCAAGGATATGGATGTATATATTGAAAAAATACAGTCAAATGATATCTTTGAGATAGATTCTCTGGAAGATTTAGAATATTTAAAACGAACACTTAAATTATAAATATAAAGAAATTAGATACAATTTTATAGATATACAACCTTAAATTTAAGCTCGTGTGATTTCGGTTAATCACTGCATAAATCTGAATTTAAAGTTGTTTATCTATAACATGTATCTAATTTTTTTTGTATAAATATATATTTTGCATTAAATTGGAATATGAATTGACAATAAATTAAGTAGAATGTACAATTTAAAAAGTGAAAAATGTAATAGGACGTATAATTTAATATGAGAAATCCTCATATTTATGGAGGCTAAAAATATGGCTAAATCAATTTCAAAGAATGCAATTTTTAAGGCAATGCTTAATTTATTCAATATAATTCTGCCAATACTAGTAATTCCACTAGTAACTAGATCTGTTGGAAAAGAATTATATGGTTATATGGGATATGGGGATTCGCTAACTGCGTATTTCTTGATATTTGCAAGCTTTGGTATATATCAATATGGATTAAGAGAAATAAGTAAAGTTCGTGACGATAAAGTAAAACTTAGACAAACGTTTACTAATCTATTTTTGTTTACAACTGTTACAAATATTGTGGCTTCGGCAGCATATATGATATTTGTCGGAATTTATTATAAGAATGAACCATATTTTTATACTTGTATAGTTATGGGGTTTAATTTAGTATTTAATCTTTTCTATGTGGAATGGGTTAATGAAGCTTTAGAAAATTATGATTTCATAGCTATTAAAACAATGGTAGTTAGAATTATATATTCTGCGTTAATTTTATTATTTGTAAGGGGTCAGGGAGATTATTTATTTTATCTATATTTAGTTATAGGATTTAATTTTATAAATAATATAATTAGTTTTGTCTACGTGAAAAGAAAGGTACGTTTTGATTTTTCTAATTTGGAATTCTTTAGACACGTAAAACCTATGCTTTATGTCGTAATTCTTTCTAATACAGGAGTTTTATATACTCAGCTTGATAAAATTATGTTAAAAGATAGTATTGGAGGAACTACTGCTGTCGGATATTATTATATGGCCCAGAGAATAATGCTGATAATAAATACATTACTTCTTACAGTGATTCAGGTTACTATGCCGAGATTGTCTAATTACCTGGGAAATGAATCTAAGGGTGAATATCTGGTATTATTAAAAAGAGTAATTAAAATTTACTTCTTGATTCTGTTCCCAGCATCGATAGGATTGTTATGTCTTTCTAAGGAGGCTATATATATTTTTGGAGGAGCAGATTTCTTAGGAGCGGTTCCGGTAATGGTAGTATTTGCAGTATATATGCTAAGTATTGGAGTGGAAGGTGTAATTGCGAATCAAATGATATACCTTCACGGAAAAGAAAGAGAAGATGCAATGCTGGTGCTGGCTGGAGGTGTATTAAACTTGCTGCTTAAATTTGCATTAATTTTTGCAGGAGCTTTCAATATGGTAAGTGCTATAATAACTACTCTTATTGCAAACTTAATTGTAATATGTCTTGAATATTGGTTAGTAAAGAAAGTTATTAAATTAGATATACACTTATTTGCTTATGAAAATATAAAGTACTTCTTTTATTCGCTTATATTTATTCCAATAACTTTTGGAATAAAATTTGCTGTACATAATATATTAATTGCATGTGTATTAGAAGGGGCAGTATGTGCTTTAGTTTATGTAGGAATATTAGTTATTGTTAAAGACCAAGTATTTTTGGAATTAGCAGATAAAATTTTTATGAAGTTAAAAATTAAAAGATAAGTCTCATCTGTTTAAGAATATTAAAAAGGGGTAAGTTATTAAAAAAATGTTTTTAATAATTTACCCCTTTTTATTTTTTTACGTTAGTAATAATTTTATAGAAGATAGATAATAGTTAAAGGCAATAAATATGTCTTTTTATAGAGGAATGTTAGAAGAATAAAAATTATAGCGATTTATTTAAATATATTTGAAAAAAATTTTTTGAACATATTGCTATGAACATTGAACGATGGTAATATAATAATGTTCACAAAATGAACTAAAGAGAATTGAACTATGAGATATGTTATGTTTGCGAAATAATTGTTGTATCTATGAATAAAGGTAAAAGTTATAAAGAAATTTATTTAATTTGTAAATAAAAAAATATAGGAATTATAGTAATAAAAAGCAGACAGTTAATATTAGAGGGGGATTTATAATGGAAAATAATATAATTAATGCGTCGGCAATTGCTGCAAAGAAGAAGCTATCTTCACAATTTTTTAAAAAAGGTATTACAATTGCGTTATTTTCAGGTCTCATGTATGGATTTTATTCAGCATTTTTGACTTTGGGTATGACAAAAGGCGTTTGGAGTGACTGGTATGGAAGTAATTCAATTGGATTATCAGCATTTGCTATTACATATTTATTAGCTGCACTTGGAAGTGCAGTAAATGATACCTGCAGTGCTGTTTGGGCAATGCTTTATGCAGGTGTTAAAGGTAAGTTTGGCGATTTTTTAAGATGTATAAATACTACTCCAGGTCGTGTTATGATTTTAGCAGCACTTATAGGAGGACCTGTTTCGAGTACAGCCTATGTTGTTGGACTTCAAATGGCAGGCTCAATAGTTATTCCTATTACTGCTCTTTGTCCAGCTATTGGCGCTATTTTAGGTAGAATTTTATTTAAGCAGGAATTAAATAAGCGCATGATGCTTGGGATTGTCATTTGCGTTTGTGCAAGTTTCATGATCGGCAGCACAAGTATTACTGGAGATGCACCGGAAAATATGCTATTAGGTCTTGGTATTGCATTCATTGCTGCACTTGGATGGGGATTTGAAGGTTGCGTAGCTGGTTACGGCACAGCTATGATTGATTCAGAGATAGGTATCACCATTCGTCAGGCAACATCAGGTCTTTCAAATTTAATTATTTTAATTCCTATTTTAGGTATGATGGCTGGCAGCGTTAGCCTTTCAACAGAGCTTACAATTCAAGCATTTACAAGCGGGCCAGCTATGATTTGGCTTGCTATAAGCGGTCTTTGTGCCTTTATTTCATATATGACTTGGTATAAAGGAAACAGTATGTGTGGAGCAGCCCTTGGTATGGCTTGTAATGGTACATATTCATTCTGGGGACCATTTTGCTGCTGGATAATACTTGGTGTGTTCTATGGTATAGAAGGCTGGTCATTGCCTCCAATAGCTTGGGGGGCTGCTATACTAATGATAATTGGTATATTAGTAATTTCGATGAATCCGTTGGATTTATTCAGAAAAAAGGAGGAAAAATAGTATGAAACCACTTAATTATGCTATTTTAAAATACTTCACAAAAGTTGAAGAAGCTTGTGCAGAAGATGTTATTAAAGCTTTAAAAGGTGAATATGGTAAGTTTAAGGCGCTTAATAGAAACTCTGTGATTTCGGCTTTGATGACAGCTGAGGCTAATGGTCTTCTTGAAGAAACAAGATTTGAAATGGATCAAACAGGTAACTTAAGAGTGTACTATCATGCAAATGAGGATGGGGCAGCTACAATTAATAAATACATTAAAGATTGATATTCACAAAATTAATGAGAGAACAGTATAGATATAAATAGCGCATTTATATCTATACTGTTCTTATTTTTTATACACAAAAGAAGAGTTGCTGATTTTAAAAGAAGATTTACGAATAAAAAACATCTTGTTTTCAAAAAAAACAAATAACTAAAAAGCAGCAAGTGTTCCTAAAGTGCAGAAATCGAAGTAATTGTTTTCAATGTATGATAAATTAAAGTAAAGACTTAAACAGTGTACAGTTAAGAATTTCTACAATAACTGATAACTGTAAATTGTGAACTATAAACTGGTTAGAAGTGGGGATGAGAGTTTATGAAAAAATTAAAAATTGTCACTATTGGCGGTGGGTCAAGCTATACTCCTGAATTAATTGAAGGATTCATAAAAAGAAAAGATCAATTACCTATTAAAGAAATCTGGCTTGTGGATATTGAAGAGGGAAAAGAAAAACTAGAGATAGTTGGAGCTATGGCCCAGAGAATGGTTAAGGCTGCTGGACTTGATTGGAAAGTAAATTTAACGTTAGATAGAAGGGAAGCACTTAAGGATGCTGATTTTGTATCAACTCAATTTAGGGTTGGACTTTTAGATGCTAGGATAAAAGATGAAAGAATTCCTTTAAGCCACGGGATAATTGGACAGGAGACAAATGGGGCTGGAGGTATATTTAAAGCCTTTAGAACGATTCCAGTAATATTAGACATAATAGATGACATGAGAGAATTATGCAAAGATGCATGGCTGGTAAACTTCACAAATCCATCAGGCATGGTGACAGAAGCAGCAATTAAGTATGGCGGATGGGATAGAACTGTTGGCTTGTGTAATATTCCTATTAACTGTGTACAGGAAGAGTCAAAGATACTCGGAATAGATTCTAGTGAATTGTTTTTTAAGTTTGCTGGATTAAATCACTTCCATTGGCACAGAATATGGGATAAGGATGGAAATGAAAGAACTGCTGAAGTAATCGAGAAATTATATGATCCAGTATTTTCAGAGGAGAGAGAAAATGCCGGAGTTGCAAATATTAAGGATATTAAATTTAATTATGAACAAATTAAAGATTTAGGAATGTTACCATGTGCATATCACAGATATTATTACGTTACAGATGATATGTTAAAGGAAGAGCTTGAAAGTTTTTCAAAAGGTGAAACTAGAGCAGAAGTAGTAAAGAAAACTGAAGCGGAGTTATTTGAATTATATAAAGATCTAAAACTTGATTATAAGCCAGAACAATTAACAAAAAGAGGTGGAGCTTATTATAGTGATGCTGCCTGTGAATTAATTGCTTCTATTCATAATGATAAGAGAAGCACAATGGTAGTCAGCACAAAGAATAATGGAACATTAGAGGATCTTCCATATGATTCTATAGTGGAAGTTTCAAGCATAATAACAGCTCATGGACCTGAACCAATAAGTTTTGGAAAGTTTGAGCCAGCACCAAGAGGAATGGTTCAAATGATGAAAGGAATGGAAGAAACAATAATTTCAGCTGCAGTTACAGGAAATTATAACAAGGCGCTTCAAGCATTTACTATGAATCCACTAATTCCAAGTGGAAAGGTTGCAAAAGATTTATTAAATGAGATGTTAATAGCACATAAGAAGCATTTACCACAATTTAAGGACATAATAGATAGACTAGAAGAAAGTAAATAAAAATAGAATAGGAGTGGTTAAATTGAATAACAAAGTTAATGTTTTGCCTGAAGATTTTTTATGGGGAGGAGCAACAGCTGCAAATCAATTTGAAGGTGGATATAAAGAAGGTGGGAAAGGTCTTAGCACAGCTGATGTTATGACAGGAGGAACACATACAACACCAAGAAGAATAACTCCGGAATTAGAAGAAGGAACATATTATCCAAGTCATGAAGCTATAGATTTTTATCATCATTATAAAGAGGATATAAAGTTATTTTCAGAAATGGGTTTTAAAGTTTTTAGAATGTCTATAAATTGGAGTAGAATCTTTCCAAATGGAGATGATTTAGAGCCAAGTGAGGCAGGATTGAAGTTTTATGATGAGGTTTTCGCAGAATTAAAGAAATATAACATTGAACCATTAGTTACAATTTCTCATTATGAAACACCTTTTGGATTAACTAAAAAGTATAATGGATGGGCAGGCAGAGAAGTTATTGATTGCTATGTTAGATACTGTGAGACCATCTTTAAAAGGTATAAAGATGTAGTAAAATATTGGCTGACTTTTAATGAAATAAATATTTTAACTACACCCTTTGGAGCCTTTATGGGTGGCGGAATTTTATTAGATGAAAGTAGTGAAGTTTCCTTTAGTAAGGAAGTTGGAGACAGTAAGCAAATAAGATATCAGGCACTTCATCATCAATTTATAGCTAGCGCCAAGGCTGTTAAGCTAGGTCATGAAATTAACAAAGATTTTAAAATTGGCTGTATGATCGCATACATGACAGCATATCCGTATACTTGTAATCCAGAAGATGTATTTTTAGCCCAAGAAAGAGATAATTTAAACAATTTCTTATGTTCGGATGTACAGGTAAGAGGAGCTTATCCAGGCTTTGCAAAGAGATTTTTTAGAGATAATAACATTGAAATAAAAATGGAAGAAAATGATGAAGAGATTTTAAAGGAAGGCTGTGTGGATTTCTATACATTTAGTTATTATATGTCAAACTGCGCAAGCACAGATCAGGAATTAGAAAAAACATCAGGAAATATTCTAGGAGGAGTAAAGAATCCTTATCTTAAAGCAAGTGACTGGGGATGGCAGATTGATCCAAAAGGTTTAAGATGGACATTGAATAATATTTACAACAGATACCAAATTCCTCTAATGGTTGTGGAAAATGGATTGGGTGCTGTGGATGAAGTTGAAGAAGATGGATCAATAAATGATAATTATAGAATTGATTATTTAAGAGCACATATAGAAGAAATGAAGGAAGCAGTAAAAGATGGCGTTGAATTAATAGGATATACTCCATGGGGATGTATTGATTTAGTAAGCGCATCAACAGGAGAAATGAAAAAAAGATATGGCTTTATCTATGTTAATAAAGACAATGATGGAAATGGAGACTTAAGCAGATCAAGAAAGAAGAGCTTCTACTGGTATAAAAAAGTCATTGAAAGTAATGGGGAAGAACTTTAGGCAAGTGCACAATTTATGTTATTTAGGATATCCTGTGGACAACTTTTAGCTGACAGTTGATAAAAGACATCCATAGATATTCGTTAAAAAAATATATATTGCAATTCGCAATGTACAGTTTACAATTAATAATTATTGAAGAAATCCTGTAAGGATTTCAACTGTAATTGTCAATTGTACATTGTAGATTTTTAATTGCAACATATATAGATTGAAAATTTTAAAATATATTTGCATGTAATAAGTTAAATTCATATTTGCTTATTCATGCATACAATGGAGGTTTAAATATGTTTCATAAAAAGTTAAAAGATTTTCCAAAGGATTTCTTATGGGGGGCTTCAACATCCGCTTATCAGGTGGAAGGAGCTTATGATGAAGATGGAAAGGGATTATCAGTTCAGGATACAAAAGATCCAGTTCCAGGAACACCAGATTTTAAAGTATCTAGTGATCACTATCATCATTATAAAGAAGATGTGGCACTATTTGCAGAAATGGGCTTTAAAACTTATCGTTTCTCGATTTCATGGGCTAGAATAATGCCAAATGGTGTAGGAGAAGTAAATCCTAAGGGAATAGAATTTTATAATAATTTAATCGATGAGTTATTATCATATGGAATAGAACCACTAATAACTATGTATCACTTTGATTTACCAGATGAGCTTCAAAAAGAAGGCGGTTGGTCTAATAGAAAAACAGCAGATGCATTTGTTAACTATGCAAAGGTCTTATTTGAGAATTTTGGAGATAAAGTTAAGTACTGGCTTACAATAAACGAGCAGAATATGATGATACTTCATGGAGGCGCAATTGGAACTGTAAATGATGGAGTGAAAAATATTGAAAAAGAATTATATAAACAAAATCATCACATGCTCCTTGCACAAGCTCAAGTAATGAAATTGTGCCATAAGATGTGTCCAAAGAGCAAAATAGGACCAGCTCCAAACATAAGCTCTATATATCCAGCAAGTTCAAGAGCTGAAGATGTCTTAGCTGCAAGTAATCTGTCTTCTATAAGAAATTGGTTGTATTTAGACATGGCTGTACATGGTAGATATAATCCAATAGCATGGAACTACATGGTTGAAAAGGGAATTGAACCAATAATTGAAGAAGGAGATATGGAAATCTTAAAAGGAGCAAATCCTGATTTTATAGCATTTAATTATTATTGTACAGGAACAGCTGCTGAAAGTAAGATTAATGATAAGGAAGCTTCTACTCAAGAGGGAGATCAGCAGATTGCAATGGGGGATTTAGGAGTTTACAAAGGAGTTTCTAATCCAAATTTAGAAAAAACTCAGTTTGGATGGGAAATCGATCCTATAGGCTTTAGAAATACCTTAAGAGAAGTATATGAAAGATATAATTTACCTATTATCATAACTGAAAATGGCTTAGGAGCGTATGATACTGTTGAAGAAAATGATACTATAAATGATGATTATAGAATAGATTATTTAAGGAAACACATAGAGCAGGCAAGACTTGCTATAACTGACGGAGTAGATTTAATTGGATATTGCCCATGGTCAGCAATAGATCTCATAAGTACTCATCAGGGTTTTAAGAAGAGGTATGGATTTATCTATGTAAACAGAGATGAATTTGATCTTAAGGATTTAAGAAGAATAAGAAAGAAGAGTTTCTTCTGGTATAAAAAAGTTATTGAAACTAATGGGGAAGAACTTTAAGATTTAAAATAAATAATAGTTTTGCACTTAAAATTATGTGGTGACTTACTGGAATCACATGTATATTTGTTTAATTAACTAGCTTCAATAGCTTATTTTCAAATGCTGACTACTTATAATTAAAATACAGAAGTTTGGTATCTACAATAGATATATATATGTATAATAGAGTAATTTCATATATATATCTTTTTTCTTTGTCTGAATATACGCTTAAGTTTAGCAAATATTGAACATGCATTTTAGATCTTGGATATGTTTCAAGGTATTGTTTAAAATGGATGCTTATTAAAAAATAGATTATAATGTAGACAGGATAATGTTTAGGAGATAGAATCATGTCAAATTCTAAGTCTATATTAAATTATATTGAAAACTTATTATCATATCAGAAAGAACAAATACTATAAGCTTTAGAAGAAATTCTTATCTTAGGTTTGCAAGTAAGTTAAGCAGAATCTCAAAGTTTTAAAAGGATAAGACATCTAGATAGGAGGCAAAGTGCATTATGGAGAAAGAAAATAATGAAAATTTAATTAAGAAATTAGGTATAAAAAAATTTACATTAAATATTTTAATAGTTTCTTTAATAATTTTAGTATTGGGATTGGCTATAAGTTTTAAATATTCAGTAGGATATTTATTTATTCTTATGATTCATGAATTGGGTCATTATATTACAGCAAAATTTTTAAAGATAAATGTTGTTTTTGGAGGATTTACGCCTGTTGGAGCATATATAGTTCATGGAAGTACTAAAAATTGTAGGGAAAATGCACTTATTGCAATGGGAGGACCGGTATTTGGGGGCATACTTGGGCTCATTTACTATATAGTTTACTATGTTACAGGAGATTATACATTTTTAGTATTAACGCTTACTTCAATAATGTTAAATTTAGTAAACTTAATACCTGTAAGACCTCTTGATGGTGGTCAGATAGTTGAAGCGATATCTCCTATTCTATGCTATATTGGATTTCCATTTTTAATATATTTGTTTATATCTGTAAGTAAATTAAAGAGTAGGATATTATTGATTTTTATTATGATAGCAGGTATTTATCAAACATATAATTTTACTATAAAATACAGAAGTGATTCCTATTATAAACTGGATAAATATAGTAGGATAAAGTTTATAATTATATATAGTATATTGGTTCTATCCTTAGCAGTCAGTGCAATATACCTGTATAATATATTTGATTATAAAGATATATTTAAAAGCATTTCTCGATTTAAATAATTATATGTCAAATGAAAAATTATAAATAGATAATTTCAACTGTGATTTTTCATTAAATTTCAATATTATATCAAATATAGCCTAAATTTTAAGGTGAGTAGAGAATTTGGTGATACATATGTTTTGCCCTTTTTAGTGTAGAAAATGTTTACTTTATGATATATTATTTATATAGGTAACACTAAAGAACTATTGTATTAATTGTAATTTTTTAGCTTATGCTACACTTAGAATAGTTACAAGTGATAAGAGGAAAGGGATAAGCTAATGATGAAATTGCTCATTTTGGGGAGATTTCTAAAATACATTTTTTGAAAAGCCAGAGCTTTTTCTTCCTCAACAGTTAACTATGAATTGTTAACTGCAAACTGATTAACGGAGTGATGATATATGTTTAATTATGAAATTATTCAAAGTCTGAACGATTTAGAATTATTGTTATACAGATATATAATGAAAAATGCAGAAAAAGTTGTTTACATGAGAATTAGGGAACTATCCGATGAGGCACATGTATCAACGACTACCATATTGAGATTTTGCAAAAAGGTCAATTGTGAAGGCTACTCAGAATTTAAAGTAAAACTAAAAATGCATATACAGAAAAATGAAGAAAATAAAATAAGTGATGATACATCCATAATAATTGATTTTTTTAGAAAATTGGACAATAGCGAATTAGACAGGAAACTCAATGTTGTTTGTGATTTTATTAAAGAGGCGAGAAATGTTATATTTATAGGAACAGGAACCTCTGGAATATTGTGCAAATATGCTGCAAGATATTTCTCTTCAATAGGCAGATTTGCAATGTATATAGATGACCCGTATTTCCCAAGAAATTATAAAATGTATGAAGAATCTGTAATAATTGCAATATCAGTTTCTGGTGAAACACCTACAGTTATTGATCACATAAGTAATTTAAAAAGAGAATATAGTACAGTTATAAGCATAACTAATAGTGAAAATTGCACAATAGCTAAAATATCTGATCTTAACATATCTTATTATGTGCAACGAGAAAAGATAGGGATCAGCGACATAACTACTCAAATACCGGTATTATACATAATAGAAAGCATTGGAAAAAGACTGCATAATAAAGTCTTAGAAAATTAAAATCAGCCATGTTTATAAAGGTAAACATGGCTGATTTTAACTATATATTATTTGAGCTTATCTGCAAGTGTAGGTTCTGTGTTTAACAGAAGATTCATTAAATAACAAATCTCATCATCTATTATATTTATATTATATTTAATATTTATAAAGTTAAGATTTTCTCTTACTATATTGTATAAATTAATATTTTCCTTAATAAAAGCGTCTTTATTAGGATAAACAGCCGGATTATCATCATTTCTAAGCCTTCCAACGACAAAGGATAAATGAAGAATAATACCAACAGTATTTTCGTCTGATAATTTAATAGATAGTTTTTCTTGTAATGTATTTAATAAGTTTGTTACATCTTTAAATAACTCAGCACCATCAATATTGTAAATATTTTCTTTTATTATCTTAGGTAAATTAAGCATAGTGTTTTTGGAATCAATAGCAGCCTGAAGCTCTTTTAGTACGTCCATATTAAATACTTCATACATAGCGTATTGTTTTATAGGTGAATTTACAGGAAAAGAAGAAACTATAAACAATATCTCATTATGCTTTTGAAGATTAATAATTTTTTGTTTGAAGTAATTTTTGTCAAGGCAATTTAAGCATACAATTTCAAAGTAGTCACTATTTAATCTAAGATTGCTAAGTAAAAAGTTTTTGATAGCAATGGCAGCACCCTCTCCTGTTAAGCAGGCTGTTATAATCAATATCTTATCTTGATTTTCAGATACATTATTTATATTTTTATGTATTTCTACATAAGAATTAACCATAAGCACATCGTTATAAATATCATCTAAAGAAGATCCGATTAATGCTTTTCTTGTAGCTTCTAATACATGCAAAGTTGAAACAAGAGATATTACTTTAATATCTACATTAAATTCTTTTTTTATAACATCTGCAAATGTAGTTAAAGAACCCATATCAACTAATAAGAGATAGCCTGCAGAAGTAGGATTATCTTGTATACATATTTTTAAGCTTTCTAAAACTTTTGATGGAGCAACATCAACAGGCGCATTTATAGGAATTACATAATCTTCACCTAAAAGTTTCCCAGCAACATCAGCCATTGAAGTTGCTGTAGATTCTCCGTGAGCAATAAGTATAACTTTTACTTTATCTTGAGACACATCATTAAAAGTATTATCTGGTATCAAAAAGAGGGTTAAGTAACCAGCTTCATCTATTGGAATTGATTTACTAATGTGGTTTTCAATAAGTTCCTTTACCTCAAGGGCTATGGCAAATTCTGCCGGATAAAGTTCTTTAATCTTGTTTAAATTAGTATTAATTATTATCTTATCGCTTTTTATCCTATTTATTAACGTATTAATGTGCAAAGCAAAAGCAGTGTAAAGATTGTTATCAAAGATTATAGGAAGTCTTTTGGTAATGTGAGTTATTATTTCATCAAGACAGCCTAATGTACTTTCATCAATTATTGTTAACAAGTTTTGTCTATTTATTTCTTTAGGTACTTCGGAGTTATTTTTATTAAAATGTTTTGCGATATCTTTCTCAAGAATATTTTCAATATCAATATTAGAGATATCCAGAGACTTGAGTTTTTCAAGTTTATTTTCTATAAAATCATAGATTGTATTATCACTATTATTGAATATGGTATTTGTATCTTCATTAGAGCCGTTAAATCTAAAATACTCGATTTCCTCACTCATAAGTTTATTCCATAAAACCCTATGTTCCTTTTCTTTATAAAGACCTTCCTTAATATAAGGGGGTAATATTTTACTATGAATTCTTACATCTTTTTTAACATTAGTTAGAAATTCTGAATAAGCTTTTGCACAAAGAAGCTGAACATCACTTTTTAGTTGACCTATATTGTTAGGACAATCATAGGAGAGGAGAGCCCTAAGAGAATTTAAGGAGGCATAAATGTCTTTATTTATACGAATACTTTCATGTTTAAAAAAGTTTTTGATTAAAAATAAGCGCTCATCTAAAGTTCTGTCTTTAAGAGAAGGAATATTAATTACAATTGGAATTCTTCTAGTAAAAGTATTTAGTAAGGCAGAGTTTGGATCTTCTGTGGTAGCTGAAATTATTAAAACATCTGATTTTCTAGTTTCAGAATCACCAATTCTCCTAAAGGTACCACTATCCAAAAATACAAAAAGAGCTTCCTGGCCTTCAGGAGGAAGTCTATGAATTTCATCTAAGAATAAAATTCCGCCATCTGCCTGTTCGATTAATCCAGTTTTATCAGCTTCAGCACCTGTATAAGCACCTTTTTTTACACCAAAAAGCTGCGAGGTAAGCAATTGAGGATTATTACTATAATCAGCACAATTAAACACTATAAATGGAGAATCAGCAGATTTTACGTTCATTTCTACAGCGTAATTGTGCATTAAAGAAGCAAACATAGATTTACCAACACCAGTACTACCTAGTATTAAGCAATTCATGCCCTTAGGTGGATATAATATAGCAGCTTTGGCTTGCTCGACACAATCTTTAAGTGAAACATTATGCTCTGCTAATAAATCCAACTGAGACTTTTTACTTGTAACCTTATTCTCTGAAAGAAAAAATAGTACTGGCCTAGTAGAAGATTTGAATAATTTACCTTCTTTGCAAAGTTCGTTTAATTCATGACTCAAATTTGCTCTGGACATATTAATTAATGTTGATAGTGTTTGAGTATCTATACCATCTGAAAGGTTTAATTGGAGCAGTTTTTGGTAAACTAAATCTTTTTTTGTCATTGATATCCTCCTATTATAATCAGTATTTACATTAGTATATATTAATTTAATATTTTCTATATTTCAATGAAAATGATATCATAAATTTATTAATTGAGTCAAATAACAATTGCTATAGTGTTTGATAGTGTTTAAAATAAAGAATAAACACTATATTTATAATATCAAACACTAGAAATTTATAATAAACAGTTAATTTAAATCAATAGATGAGTATAAAATAGTAAAAAAATAATATATAAAAAAATAATAAAAATGCAAAGTGTGAAACATATTGAAATTAAAAGGTTTTCATCCGCTAAAGAGATATATATAATATAAAAAATAATAAAATATATTGAAAATTTTTAGTGATTTTTAGTGTTTGGCATAGGTGTTGCTATATATAATGGCATAAAGCAATAAAAGCATAAACAGGAGGCGAGAAGATGGATCAATTAGAAATGGCAATTATGAATATTATAATTAACGCAGGAGATTGCAAGAATCATGCTTATATGGCTCTTAATATGGTAAACGAAGGAAAGTATGAAGATGTTGAGAAAGAATTGGAATTAGCTAATGAAGCTTTAGGTAAAGCACATGATGCTCAAACAGATATGCTTCAAAAGGAAGCTGCTGGAGAAAAAATAGAGTTATCAGTTTTATTTGTTCATGCGCAAGACCATTTAATGACAGCTATATCAGAAAAAAATTTAATTGAACAAATTATTGATTTAAGAAAAGTTGTAAACACGTTATTAAAATAATAGTAAATGAAGAGAAAACGATACAAGCTAGGCAATGTTAAATAGTAAATATAATATATGTATTTCAATTCGAAATGTACGTTTTACAATTAACAATTGTTGAAGAAATCCTGTAAGGATTTTAATCATAATTGTCAATTGTATATTATAAATTTTTAATTGTAACATATATAAAAGTATAATATATTTTTAAATATTTAGGAGGAGAGTATTATGATAACAATAAAATTATTCTGTGCATCAGGAATGTCTACAAGTGTTTTGGTTAATAAAATGAAAGATGCAGCAAAAAGCAAAGGGATAGAAGCAGAAATAGTGGCTTTTCCAGAAGCACAAATGGATAGACATCTAGACAGTATGGATGTTGCTTTACTTGGACCACAAGTTGGATATACTTTAGGAAAAGCAAAGAAACTTTGTGAACCAAAAGGAATTCCTGTAGAAGTAATACCAATGGTTGATTATGGAATGATGAATGGAGCTAAAGTTTTAGATTTAGCATTAAAGTTGGCTCAAAAATAAAAAACAATGTTGATTTATGAAATGTGAAAATAACTTAATTGATAAATAAATATTAAAGTACAGTTTGCCTTATTAAGATTAAAGCAAACTTATAAGAACTAAGTAAACGATTATAAAATATTGGAAATTGTTAAAATTTATTAACGGTAATAATAGCAAATTTATTATTTGTAATTATTCATAAATATAATTTTAAGGGGGAAAAGTATTATGTCAGTCAATCAAACATTAAACGAAAAAGTAGTACCAGCGGTAATGAAATTCGTCAATTTAAAAGGACTGCAAGCATTAAAAGATGGTATACTATTTACCTTACCATTGAATATTGTTGGATCCATTTTCTTATTAATTGCCGCATTTCCATGGAAACCATTTACAGATTTTATGACTGGAATTTTCGGACCAAGTTGGAATGAGCCATTATATAAAGTACAACATGGTACAATGGGAATTATGGCACTAGTGGCCGTTATTGGTATTGCCTATATCTATGCAAAGAATGAGGGCGTTGAACCTTTTTCATGTGCTGTAATTTCATTAGCCGTATTCATGATTGTTACCAATGAATATACTATGTTTGCAGCAGATCCATCTGCAACTCCAATTAAAGTTGGAGGAGTCCTTTCGCAAGATTGGATGGGTGGTAAAGGTATGATCACTGCAATTATTATAAGTTTAGTCGTTGGAGCCATTTATTCTGCATTAATAAATAAAAATATTACCATAAAAATGCCAGAGGGTGTTCCTCAAGGAGTTGTTAATGGTTTTGCAGCTTTAATTCCAGCTGCTATTATATTCACAGGTGCATGTGTTATATATGCTGTGCTTGAGTTTGTATTTAATACTTCTTTTTCAGAACTTATATACAAAGTTGTTCAAACACCATTACAAGCAGCATCAGATTCTCCATTTGGAGCAATTCTTATCGCTTTTGCGGTACCATTCTTATGGTTCTTTGGAATACATGGAGGTGTAACAGTAAGTGGAGTTGTAACTGCTTTGTTACAAGCTAATACTGCAGATAATGCGAATTTACAAGCAGCAGGAACATTAGATCTTGCTCATGGAGCTCATATAGTAACTCAACAATTTTATGATAACTTTATTAACTTGACAGGTAGTGGTCAAACACTTGCATTTACAATACTATTAGTAGTTTTTGCAAAATCTGCTCAATACAAACAATTAGGTAGATTAGCATTGCCAGCCAATATATTTAATATCAATGAGCCAATATTATTTGGTACTCCAGTAGTATTAAATCCAATGATGGCTGTTCCATTTATATTTACACCAGTGATAAATGCAATATTACTTTATGTTGCAATTTCATCACATATACTTGCTCCAATGGGTGGAGCTATGCCACCTTGGACAGTACCAACTATATTCTCAGGTTTCATAATTGGTGGTCCAAGTTATGCTATAGCACAATTTGTATTCTTAATAACTTCAGCTTTGATTTACTTCCCATTCTTCAAGAAAGTAGATGCTATGGCATTTGCAGATGAATTAGCTGCACAGCATGGGAAAGGCGTAGAAGCTTAGTAAGTTTATTATAAAATAATTAAAAATTAAATATAGTTTGCATAGCAAGCTAATGAAGTAGCCCTTTTATTAACAATTTAAAAATATATTTAAACTAAAGATTTCAATGAATTAAGATTGAAGCTCGATATTTGTACTGTAGTATGAATGTCGGGCTTCTTTCTTGCTTTAATTTTATTTGAAAATAATTTTATGCACAAGAGAAGTATTTATTTAACAATTATGTAATAAGTTTAATTTATAATTATGGAAGGAGATTCATTGAGTTTTAATGTGACTTATTATGATTAAAATTCAGTATGATATAATTGGTTTAAAGTGAATTAAATTACTCAAGTGTAATTAATTGCATTTGAGTAATGAACAGTGTGAGGGGGAAGTATATTGAAAAAGAGAATATTAGTAGTAGAAGATGAATTTTCAATTAATGATACTTTGAAATTCGCTCTTTTAAAGGAAAACTTTGAAGTAATAGGAGCATACAATGGGAAAAGTGCTTTGAAACTTCTTGAGGAATTTAAACCTCATTTAGTTTTGTTGGATATAATGCTTCCTGACATAAATGGTTTTGAATTATGCAAGGTAATGAACCAGAAATGTTATGTAGTTATGCTTACTGCAAGGGATGATGTGATTGATAAAATATTAGGAATGGAAATTGGAGCTGATGATTACATAACAAAGCCATTTGAGATAAGAGAAGTTATAGCACGAATAAATGCTATTTTTAGAAGGGCACGTAAAAATGTTTTAGATAATAAAAATATAAGTGTTAAAGAAAATGTTTTGGAATGTAATGAAAATAATGATGTTAAGAATAATTTTACGAAAGATGAAATTTCTATTAATTTTGATAGAAGAACAGTGCTGAAAGATGGAAAGGAAATCATGTTAAAGAAAAAAGAATTTGATTTATTAAGTTATTTGTATAAGAATAGAGGAATTGTTTTTACAAGGCAGCAGCTTTTAAATGAGGTTTGGGGATATGACTATTATGGTGATACTAGAACCGTTGATGTACATATTAGGAGAGTGAGAGCAAATCTTGGAGATGATAAGGAGAATCCAGTTGTAGAAACAGTTTTTGGTGTAGGATATATGGTAAGATAAAACCTTAAGTTAGGAAGTGAAAAATATGCTTAAAACACTAAAAGGAAAAATAATGATAGGAATTATTTTTTCTCTCATTATTTTTAATTTGGGGTTAAGTATTTTTATATATAATACTTTTTATACAAATATAAAAAATAATATTAAAGATGATATGGATAGTATCAGAAAGTTTAGTATAAGCACTTTAAAATATAGTGCTATGGTTATTGAAGATGATAGCAAGGTAAAAAACAAAACTGTTTATGAAGTTAACAGTAATTACGATTGTTATGTAGGATTATATGATTTGAACAATAATCCAATAGATTATAAAGGCAATACATTATTTGAAGATAGCATTAATAATATTCTGAAGGATTCTGAGGGAAAAAGTTCAATAATAATGTTTAATATTAAAAACGGACTAATTTGTACATATGTATATCCTGTTTATCTTAATGGAAAATATGATTCTAGTTTAGTTCTACAAAAAAGCTATGATGATTACTATAATAACATTAAAAGTACTATGACCAGCATAATAGCTGCACAAATTGTTCTTTTAATGGTCATAATAGGCGCTTTAAATTATTTCATAAATAAAATAATAAGCCCTTTAAAAAAGCTTAGTGTTGAGATGAAAAAATATGGAGAAGGAAAAGAAGTTGATAGGATTTTAGTAAAAGCTAAAGATGAAATAGGACAAGTTACTAAGTCTTTTAATGAAATGATTGAGGAAAAGAAAAAATTAGAGAATATATCAAAAAACTTTTTTAATAATGCAACTCATGAGCTTAAGACTCCAGTTACTTCGATATATGGGTATGTTCAAATACTAAAAGAAGAAGATTTAAATAACATGGATGAAGAATTTAAAAAAAGAGCTGTCAATAGAATAATGCTGGAATGTGGAAAGTTAAAAGAACTTATACAAAAGCTTCTTGAAATTTCTAGGGGCAGTGTTAGAAAAAAGGATATAAAGCAAGAGGTGAAGCTTAATATATTAATTAAAGAGATATGTGATAGATTAATTGATAGAAGCAGGCGATTAAATAAAGAGTTTATTATTAATATAGATGAAATTACTATAATGGCTGTGAAAGAAGATATTGAGCATATAATTTTAAATTTAATTGATAATGCTTTAAAATACTCTAAAGGTAAAAAAATATATATTTCTCTAAATAAATTTGAAAAAAGTAAAGATAAGTTTATATTTGAAATAAAAAATAAAATTACTGCAATACCTAAAAATATTTCTGAAAATTTATTAGAGCCATTTGTCAAATATAATGAATTTGATGGAAACTTAGAGGATAGTATTTCAAGTTCTGGATTGGGTCTGTATTTATGTAATGATCTAGCTCAAAAGAATATGCTTACTTTAAGTTATGAAATAAGAGATAATCAAATCTCTTTCTATTTATTAAACCAGAATTTTTATTAAGATATTACAATGGTGTTACAAAATTATTAAATGAGTGATAGATGTTAAAGAGATACTACAATAACATTACAAAAATGTAAAAAGCATTGAATGTATCCAGAATGAGTATATTATGGATGTTGTACCAAATGTACAAGTTAAATATTTATTATTGTTTATATGAGGAGGAATAAATTAATGAAGAAAAAAGTATTAAATCAATTAATTGCATCAGTTTTAGTTTGTGGAAGTATTTTAGCAGCGGGGATTGCACCGGCAAATGCAGAAGTGAAAAGTCAAACAGGAATGGTTACAGAAGATGGTAAGACATACCTTTATAATGGATTAGGCCAAAAAGAAACAGGTTGGGTTAATATTAGTAATAAATGGTACTATTTTAATGAGAATGGTGAAATGCAAAAAAATACAACTTTAAAGATAAATGACAAAAATTTTAAATTTGATGAAAATGGAATAGCACTTAACGAAAATGGAACTCAAGTTAGTGACAATGTAACTGATAAAGCGGAGGAAGACTTAAATAAATATGGAGCACATATTAAAATTAAAAATGGGAAAATTTACTATTGCAACGCCTCGGATCAAGAAACAGGATGGGTTTGTGATGTAGATGGTAAAATGTATTACTATAATGAAAAAGGTGAAATGCAAAAAAATACAACCGTTAAAGATCTTACTGGTAAAGAAGTAAAGCTCAATGAAAAGGGGGTAGTTGTAGGTGAGCATGGATATGATCTCATTGATGGAGAAGAAGTTACTTACGATAGCTCCGAAGCTTATAAAGAGAGTCATAAGCAGTGGAAAAAGGTGGGTAATGATTGGTATTATTACTTTGGAGACCAAGGAATTAAAATTGTTGACAGCTGGCAAAAAGATAATGGACTATTTTACTAC
Source organism: Clostridium sp. DL-VIII (assembly GCF_000230835.1). Classification (NCBI taxonomy): domain Bacteria; kingdom Bacillati; phylum Bacillota; class Clostridia; order Eubacteriales; family Clostridiaceae; genus Clostridium; species Clostridium sp. DL-VIII. Next base: position 5,999,343 of record NZ_CM001240.1, on the reverse strand, counting down.
TTTAACAAAGAAGGAAAAATGCAAAAAAGTACAACAGTTAAAAGTGAGAAAGGTAATGATTGTATATTAAATGCAGATGGAGCATTAATTAATAAAAGCACACCAGACATTACATTTGATGATGATAATTATGAGTGGAAACAGGTAGATGGAAATTGGTATTATATGAATTCTGATGGGGATAAAGAGAAAGGATGGATTCAAGATAATGGTAAGTGGTATTATTGCAATAAAGATGGTATAATGCAAAAAAATACAACTATAATAGACCAGGATATTAAATATGTCTTAGGTACAGATGGTGCTTGGATTAAATAATATCTGCAATACAATTAAGTTTTTAATTTAACAATTATGTAATAAGTTTGCCTTATAATTATTTCTATTGAATTAATTTAGAAAGTAATTATAAGGCTGCTCTGATTTATTTTAGATTACTATTTTATTTATATGTGTATTGTGCTGGGAGGGGAAAGATGAAAAAAATATTTAGTTTGATAGCTTTATTAGCAGTTATATTTTCTTGTATTTGTATGTATTATCGTGATTACATAAAGAAAGGTCATGAAGAGGTTGAAGTTTTAAATACAGATGTCAGCATTAATAATATAAAAAGTATTATTGATATAAAAGATGAAATTGATGATGCTTATGAAGAAGTTCCGCTAGGGTATAACAATGGAAATATATATCTAATAAAATACGACTCAATTAACAAAAAATTATATAATAATAATATTTTCATTTTAAATAAAGATGGAAGTACAAAAGAATGTGAAATTAAATTACCAGATAACTACTCAAATTGCGAGCTAAGTATTTATGGAGATAAGATTTTTGGAAAGGATGGATATTTTAATTGGCAATCTGGAAAGGAATATAAACTACTTGCCGATGAAAATGATGAGTTAAGTACAAGTTGGTATCCTGTTTCCGGAAACGTTGATTATTATTTATGTGTAGAAAATAGCTCTCAGAGTAAAAAATACATATTATATAATATTAACAGTAATGAAGAATATAAATTCGAGTGTAATATTGATAGTGACGATGTTATTAATGGAATATTTTATGATGACATATCAAAAAAATTTTATGTGATTTGTCCAAATAATGTGGTAAAAGAAATAAATTTTGCTGAAAGTAATTTTACCTTAGAAAAATATGATGATATGAAAGTTAATGATAAGGATCATGAGGTTAAAAATGAAAAGCTTCCTAATAATTCTTTAAATTATACATATTGTTTAGAAGGCGAGGCATACACAGGGGTAGATTATAATGATAAATATCAGGACAGTATTAATATTAATCAATATGAGATAGCTGATAAATTTACAGAACAATTAAACAATATAACTTTATATGGATATGATAGTTTTTATAAAGAATATATATTAATTAAAAAAGATGATGATAAAAGTGGTAAAAAAATATATTTAGCCAAGCTTGAGAAAAAAGGATTTGATATGCTTATTGAAATACCCAAAATATATGGTGATGATAGTAAAATAAGCATTCATATGGTTGATTCACAAAATGTATTAGTAAAAGAAGAAAATTATGATAAAGAAAATAAAAAAATTAAAAACAGATATTTAGTTTATGATTTAGCTGAATATTTTCAGGATAACACAAATAAGTTAAAAAATGACAATGATAAATTAACGCTAAAAAATGCATATAAAAATATTAATGAATATACTGATTCTAATTCTAAAAACAAATTGAACGAAAATGAAGAAAACAAAAATTATCAAGAAGTTGAACAAGCTAAACCAACATTAAAAGATAATGATTCAAAAGAAAATGACAACAGCAAAGTTAATAGTACTAATACACAGGATAATGATTATAGGGAGCATGATTCATCGTGGAGAAAAGGAAATGGGGATTGGTATTATTATAAAGATAATGATGAAAAAGCTATAGGATGGTTAAAAACTGAAAGAGGCTGGTATTATTTTTATAAAGATGGGGTCATGCAAAAAGATGCAATTGTTGTCGGAAAGAATGGTAAAGAATATAAATTGGGGCATGATGGATTATTACTTAATCCAGATTCAGAGATAGATTATGATTATGATGCAGGTAAGGAAAAAAATAAAAAGAATAATGATGAAAGTACAAAAGATACCCATAATGTTAAGGAAGAGACTAATAATTCAAATGGAACTAAAGATAAAGAAGCATCTAAAAAATGATATTTATTTAGTACTTCATTATATAGCTGACAATAGAATTTATATAAGATGTTGAAATTAATGAACATTTACAAAATAGTTTAAGAAATAAAATAAAGCAAAAAGCTATTTCAAAATTAAAAATATTTTGGAATAGCTATTTCTGTTGTTTGGAAAGCCTTTAAGTGGTAAAATATATGTGTTTGAATATAAAAATCAATGATAATTTTTATGTTCAAGCGGTGGAGTGGTATTTCGATGAATTAAGGTTTTTATGAAAATTTTGTCGTGAAGCATACCACGCAAAAATATATGAGGTGATAAGTTATGGATAAGCCAATGGTAACTGTCTTAATGTCAGTATATAATGGTGAGAAATTCCTTAAAGAAGCAATTGAAAGTATACTAGATCAGACTTTTACTGGTTTTGAGTTTTTAATAATAAATGATGGCTCTACAGATAATAGTGTAAAAATAATTGAGTCATATAAAGACCCACGTATAAGACTAATTAATAATGAAAAAAATTTAAAGTTAATTGCATCCCTGAATAAAGGTATATCTCTTGCAAGAGGTAAATATATAGCAAGAATGGATTGTGATGACGTTTCCATGCCAGAGAGATTAGAAAAAGAGGTGGAGTTTTTAGAAAGTTCACCGGACTATGGATTGGTAGGAACTCATTATACTGTTATAGATGGTGAAGGAAAAGAGCAATATAATGTAAGTTATCCATCAAGTAATGAGTTAATTAAATTATTTTTATCATTAAATTGTCCTTTAGCCCATGGAAGTATAATGGGGAGAACTGAATTGTTTAAGAAGAATTTATATGGGAGTAAAGAATCCTATGCCGTTGAGGATTATGAATTATGGACAAGAATAGCTAAGATGACAAAAATTCATAACATTCCAGAATATTTATTTAAATATAGAGTATATGGAGAAAGTTTTTCTGATTCTAAAACTCAGTTAATGTATAATCAAACATTAGAACTTAGCAAAAAGCAATATATTAGTAATAAAAAAGAATATAAAGAATTAGTAAAAAGACAGATTTTAAGCGATTTATATAAGCAGGAAAAAGAAGAAACTGTAGAGTACATAAATAAGTGGATATTGAGCTTTGCAAAGAGATTTTTATATGTACGAGAATTTGGATATGCCTTAAAATTATACATTAAGCATGTAAAGATAAATAAACACAACTAGTTATGAGTTCTCAATAATGAGATATTAGATGTCGTCGAATTATAATTGATATTTATGGTAATAATCTTAAAAGTATTTAGCTTATGCGAATTTGGAGGCATTTATATGGATTATAAGGTTAGTATCATAATACCAGTTTATAAGGTTAGAAATAGGATTTTAAGGACTCTAGAATCGCTTAAATCTCAAAGCTTTAAAGATTTTGAAGTTTTATTTATTGATGATGGTTCACCAGATGACAGTAGTGAATTTGCCAATGACTACTTAAAAAATTCTGATGTTGTTTATAGAATAATAAAAAAAGAAAATGGTGGAGTTAGTTCAGCAAGAAATTTAGGAATTAAGGAAGCTAAAGGCGAGTATATTCAATTTTTAGATTCAGATGATTATATAGATGACAATATGCTTGAGAATTTATATAAAAAAGCAATTGATACAAATAGTGATGTGATTTATTCTGGCTATGTCTTTGAGGAGAGTAATGGGACAGAGATTTTAAATAATTTAGATGATTTAAAAGAAGGCCTATTTACTGGTAAAGAAGCAGCTCTTGGGCTTATATATGGTACTTCACATACTCATATTATGGCAAATTTATTTAAAAGGACACTTATAATTTCAAATGATATCAAATTTGATACTAATAGAAAATTTGCTGAGGATATAGCTTTTGAAATAAAAGCTTATTCATATGCTGAAAAAGTATATTGTTTAAAAAAAATATACTCTCATTATGTTAAATGGGAAGAATCTGTTATGAATAATATATCATTGAACTTTTTGGATATGTATTATTCAAATATCGAAACTTTAGAGTATTTGAAGAAAAGAGTTAATAATGTTGAACTTGAAAATGCAATGATTCATAGTAGAATTCCAAAATCTATCGTAAATGTTGTAGTGGCATTTGCTGTAAAACGAGAATTACATAATGAGATGTATAAATTTATAAAAAATCCAGATGTAAGAAAGTATCTATGTAAATATAAAATATATAAGCTGAAAAAAGATAGAATTAAGGATTTTATCTTAAGTAGGTTAATTTTATATAAGCCGGATATAGTTGAGAAATATTATAGCAAAAAAGTTTAAATAAGCTAAAAGTAAATTTAAAGTATTTCAAATAAAAAATAAAGATCAAATTTAGAAATTTCATTAACCTATAAGCAGTGGAAGAGTAGTAGGAAAGGAAAACAAGTAATGAAGGATAATAACTATACATACAATAAGGATGATTATGAAAATCTAGGATTAAGAGATGCTCAAATTATCATGGTAAAGATTTTAAAAAGCGTTCATGATGTATGTGAAAAACATGGACTAAGATATTTTTTAGATGCAGGCACATTAATTGGAGCTGTTAGACATAAGGGATTTATTCCATGGGATGATGATATTGATATTGGGATGCCAAGAGAAGATTTTAAAAAATTCTTGGAAATAGCTAAAAAAGAGCTTCCTGGATATTTATTTTTACAAACCTTTGAAACAGATGAATATTATGATGTATATCCTGTTCCATGTAAAGTTAGGTATAATGATACAATATTTCTAGAAGAAGGTGCAAACGAAAATTATAAAATGCATAATGGGATTTTTATAGATGTATTTCCATATGATAGTTTGCCTAAACATAATTTTGTGTATAAAATACAGCGAACGCTTAGCTACAACATACTGAAAAGCTTTAAGAGACTTAGAGATAAGCCTGAAAAATTAAGTTTTAAGAACAAGCTTACCTTTTCATTTTATAAATTAGTTGCAACTATGTTCCCAAATGAAAGACGATTAAGATTTTTTGATTTTTTAGTAAAATGGAACGATCCAAACTCAGAGTACATGGGATATGGAGTTGATACTTATTGGAGCGAGTATATTTATAAAAAGACGGATTATTTTGAATTAATTAAATTAGAATTTGAAGGAGAGCATTTTTATGCTCCTAAGAATTATGATGCTGTATTAACTCAATTATATGGAGATTATATGACTATGCCAAAGGAAGAAGACCGCGTATGGCATGCAAAGGAAATTAAAAAATTGAAAGTGAACAATTAGCTGTTTGATTTTATGTGGCAAAAATATGAAATTTTACTTAAGAAAAATGACTAAATATTGCATATCGTAAGCAATATTAGTATAATTCAAGAAGAAAGAATGAATTGTAAAGGTAGTGAATAATATTGATAAATGTATCTATAATTACTCCAGTTTATAATGTAGAAAGATGCATTGAAAAAACAATAAATTCTATCATAAATCAGAGTTCTAAGAGTTTTGAGCTTTTGCTTATAGATGATGGTTCAAAAGATAGGAGCATTGAAATAGCCGAAAAGTTACTTATAAATTCAGATGTAAATTATAGAATAATAAGCCAGAAAAACAGTGGAGTTAGTGCTGCAAGAAATAAAGGAATATCAGAGGCAAAAGGGGAATATGTATGCTTCTTAGATTCTGATGATTATATTCATGAAGATTACATAAAACTCATGTATCAAAAAGCAGCAGAATTTAAATATGATTTAGTTTTTTGTGATTATATTCAAGTAGATCCAAAAGATAACGTATTAGTTCCAAGTACAACTAGATTTTTAGAGCATGACATAAGTGGAAGGGAAGGCGCATTAAAGCAGTTGAATTGTGACATAACAATTGGGATGGGAAGTGCGTTATATAAAACTTCCATAATAAAGGAAAATGAAATATTTTTTGATAGCAGTAGAAAATATGCCGAAGATGTTGTGTTTACAGTTAAGTCATTACTAAAAATGAAAAAGATAATGTCTCTAAATAAAGCTCTAATGTTTTATGTTAGATGGGATTTATCAGTTACTAATTCAGTATCATTAAGACATCTTGATTGCTATTATTCGTATGTTGATTTATTGCAATACCTTGATTCACAGGGTGATTTTGAAGAAATAAAGAAGTTCCTTATAGAATATAAAATTCCATATGCAGTAAGTCATATTTTTTCTATGTTATCAAAAGATAAGCAATTTCATGGAGAGCTTCATGAATTTTTAAGTAAAAAGCATGTTAGAAATTATTTAAGAGCTTATAAAGTACAGAAAATTAATAAAAATTATATTAGGTATTTAATTCAATGTAAAGGAATATTATATTTTCCTAATATTTTATTGAAAGTTTTTGGGCATATGAAATAAAATAATAGTCTAGGATGTGAGGTGCATTTTGTAGCTAGTAGATAGTTATGCTACCTCATAGTTATGAATTATTAGGTGACCGCATTTTTATAGAGTAATAAAAAATAGACTAACCTTATTAAGGTATTATTTTTTAATATGACCTAGAAATAGAGTTTAAGATTTTAATAAAAATCTTTCCAGATAGGAGGAAAGTCAAATTGAGAAGTTGGAAAACATTAATAATTATGATTATTGATATGTTTATGGTTAATATGGCATACCTTTTTGCTATAAACATAACGAATAGTGGTGACTTTACAGAAATAGCAAGAATATATAGTCATGATTGTATAGTATTAAGTTTTGTTTACTTGATATGTTTCTATTTATTTAAAATGTATGAAAGTTTATGGCATTTAACTGGTACAGATGAATTTTTATTGGGTGTTGGAGGAAATATTTTAGCAGGTATAATATCTATTGGATATACTAGAAGTTCTTTGGGAAATACAGTTCCTTTAAATGTTTGTGTTGTTGGAATACTTTTAAGTATTTTTTTTGTATTAGGTTACAGAATTCTTTATAGAGTTTATAGAAGAACACTTTTGTACATACCGTTCAAGTATTCAGCTGACCAAAGAAGGGTAATGATAGTTGGAGCAGGTTCTGCTGGAACTATGATTATTAATGAAATGATGGCAAGAAGAGAACTTAAATATAATCCTATAGTTCTTATAGATGATGATAAAAATAAGATTGGTAAAAGAATATCAGGAGTAAAAATTGAAGGTAACAGATATGATATACCTTATATAGTAGGCGAGCAGGAGATTGACTTAATCGTAATCGCTATTCCATCATTAGATGCAAAGAATAAAGCAGAAATAATAGATATTTGTAAAAATACTAATTGCAAATTGCAGATAATACCTGGAATGTATGAGATATTAAGTGGGGACGCTACAGTCAGCAGAATTAAGGATGTTGACTTAGAAGATTTACTTGGGAGAGACCCGATTCAATTGGACAACAAGGGAATATCTCATTATATTGAAGGAAAAACGATATTAGTTACTGGAGGCGGTGGTTCAATAGGTTCAGAACTCTGCAGGCAGATAGCTATGTATAATCCTAAAAGGCTTATTATATTTGATATCTATGAGAATAACGCGTATGATATCCAAAATGAACTTAAGGAAGATTTTCCAGACATGAACCTTACTGTATTAATAGGTTCTGTTAGAGATAAAAAGAGAATTCATGAGGTATTTACTAGATATAGGATAAATGTTGTGTTCCATGCAGCCGCTCATAAGCATGTTCCATTAATGGAAGACAGCCCTAAGGAGGCTATTAAAAATAATGTGTTTGGAACATTAAATTTAGCTCAGGAAGCAAGTATCGCAAATGTTGAAAGATTTGTTATGATTTCAACAGACAAGGCTGTTAATCCAACAAATATAATGGGAGCTACTAAGAGATTATGTGAAATGATTATTCAGGCTATGGATAAGCAGTCTAAAACAGAGTTTGTAGCTGTTAGGTTTGGTAATGTGCTTGGAAGTAATGGCTCTGTTATACCTATATTTAAAAGACAAATTGCTCATGGGGGTCCAGTAACAGTAACTCATAAAAAGATTATTAGATATTTTATGTTGATTCCAGAAGCTGCTCAATTAGTGCTTCAAGCAGGTGCATTTGCTAAGGGTGGAGAAGTTTTTGTATTAGATATGGGGAAACCAGTTAAGATTTATGACTTAGCATGTGATTTGATTAAGCTTTCAGGTCTAGAACCTAATAGAGATATAAAAATTGTATTTACAGGGCTCAGACCAGGTGAAAAATTATATGAAGAGCTTTTAATGAGCGAAGAAGGTTTAGAAAATACCGTTCATAATAAGATATATGTTGGAAAGCCTACATTTGAAGATATGGATACTTTAAAGGAGAAGCTTGAACAACTACAAAGTTTATTAGAAGTTAATGATATAGGAGAAATTAAGCATCAAATGCAAAAAATTGTCCCAACATATCATTATAAAAATGAAGATGAAGTGGCTGCAGAAAATGCAGATAAGGAGTAGTTATGACTAGAGAAAATGTAATGAGAAGCATATTATTATTGATTATATTTGTTATTAGTGGTTTTTTAGGGATAGCAAGTGGAAATTATCTTATAGCTGGAATGTATATATTAACTGTGCTTATAGCAGTAATTCTTGTGGTTAGAGATACAGATTTATATAATGTGTTATATGGAGTACTTTTAGTATCTGCATTTTATGATTATTCACTATATGTTCCAGGAAGAGAAAATGTATATATGTTTCATATAGTTTTAGGCATATTTACGCTTGTATCGTTATATAAGGCATTTAAGGATAGAGAGGTTTTTATAAATATAGACAAGAAGATTCTAGCTATATATGCTATATGGTTTATTTATGCTTGTATTAGTATACTATGGGCATTAAATAGAAGTTTATCCATTAAGTACATAGCCATATACTTAATGATGTTTGCATTTATCGTTGATATGATGATTTACAATATAAATAAGGAAAGAATTAACAAGACTATAAATTTATTGTTATTATTAATCTCTTTAGTAGTTATCATTGGTTCTGTAGAAGTACTTGTGGGACAGCAATTGCCTATAAAGCACTACTATGATAGTTTTAAAGACAGCTTAGCACCTATATCTCTTAATACAATAAAAGCATGGCCAATAGTATTTTCATTTAATACAAATAATTTAGCAGCGGCTATTGCAGTATTACTACCAATTTGTTTCTATGGTATTTATAAAATTGATAATATTGCAGTTAAAATTTGGCTTGCATTAGTGTCATGGGCGGGTATTACTATAGTTACTATTACGACATCAAGAACTGGAATTTTTGCAGTAACCTTTGGGCTAATAGTATATGTGATTTATTCAATATTTAATATTAAAAAATTAGGTATTGGGAAAATGATTTTTCCAATAATATTAATAGTTGGATTAGTTATATCGTATAGATATAGTTATATGCTTGTTAAAATACAACCAGTGAATGATAAACAAATAGAAAATTTTAATGGACTTTCTGGTAAATTACATTCTCTAGAAGCATTAGATATTGAAGAAGGCGGAGCGGGATCTATAAATGTTAGAGGAACGATTATAAAGGATGTTTTAAGAGGAGTTCTACAAGATAAGAAATTCCTTGGATATGGGGTAGGTAATGTTGAACAATTTATAAGAAATCAAGGAAATACGGAAACAGTTTATAGTCCACATTGCTATCCAATAGAAATTCTAGGTGACTTTGGATTACCAGGTATAGTATTGTATGGAGTATATTATTTATACTTGCTTATAAGTAATTTAATTATTGGAATAAAGAAAAGAAGCATTATGTGTTTTGCAGCAGTTGCAGGTTTAATTGCCTTTGCACCAGCTAGTTTTGGTCCAAGTTCAATAACATATGTATTTTCATATTGGATATTAATTGGATTTTCAGTAGCATGTATACAAGTATATAGAAGAGAAAATAATGGATATAGATCAGCAAATTCAATAAAAGAGTATAAGATTATATAGTATTTATTGGTATGTGCTTTATTAAAAATAAAAGAATAGTCTTAATAACATAGAGAAAATAGAGACCAAACATTATCTCATGAGTTTTATTAAATTAAATTTATGATTAACTCCTAAGGATATATGCTTGGTTCTCTTTATTTAATAAATATATTACTAATCAATTATGGTATTATTCTGCAACGGAATAATTGTAGTTACTAGAGCTGTTACTATCCCAAGTATCTGAATTATTTTTAAAACACATATTAAGCATATAACTACCAGATGGTACTGTAATTGTAGCAGACCACTTCCCATCAGAGTGCTTAATCATTGTGACATCATTTGTGCTTGCCCAATTATTATATCCCCAGTGTAATGTCATAGAAGAAGCGCTAGAAGCTAAACTTCCATTATAATAAACTGTAATGCTTTTTCCAGCAGTTGGAGCTGGAGTTACTTGTACTGGAACAGAGCTTGAATATACAGGTAAATGCCAATTTTGACTGCTATTATTATCCCAACTGCTTCCGTTAGTAAAATCAAAATCCAATTTTGTAACTGAAGTAGGAATATTTATATTTCCCTTCCAAAAACCACTTGTTGAATCTTTTGTCATGGCAACATCGCTTGGATTTGTCCAGCTGTTATATCCCAAATGAAGAGAAACGCTGCTTGAACTAGCTAGAGAACCATTATAGTATATTGTAAAACTATTACCTTGAGTAAGAGTGCTGCTATCATAATCTACCTTATAGCCTGAAGTTGGTGAATAAGTTGTAGTTGAACCACCACTATTTCCACTTGTATTTGAACTGACATTATAAAGTACTATGACTGAATTTACTGGAATAGTTCCAGAAATTGTTCCGTTTGAAACAGTTAATGTGCAGCTTGAACTACCGTGGTTAGTGTAAGTTCCATTTGCCAAGTTAGTCGAGCAATTAATAGATGTATTTGAACCATCGTTAACAATTAAGGTACCAATAGCGCCACGATCTATTAACATAGTTTGATTATTGTTTGTCCATCTTAAATATTCATTTTGACTTATCATTGCATTATGGAAATTATTAATTGCAATTATATCAGGGTCTTTCCATAAGGAATCTCCTTCACTCCCAATTGAACTGGTAGGCCTGTCAAAAAATAAAGGAGTTGCATTTGCACGACCAGCAGCAATTGCCCAGCCCATTTTCCTTTGAGTATCTGTTAAGCTTTTACTTGTACCATCTTCATAGTTATCATGAGTTTCAACAAAATCTACAGCTTTATTGGAATCGATTCCATAAAAGGTAGTGCCAATAGAACTTAAATTATTAGAAGTGATTGCGCTTCTAATACCATATCCTAAATTGCTTGCGGAAACATTCATAAATGTTTCGTAGGAGGAAATATTATCTACTGTTCCATCTTGCAATATTTCACCATATATGAATAAATTTGATTCATTTGTGAGATTTCCTAAAACGTTAGTCCAGTAATTTCCTGCCCAGGACTTACCAGCATCTAAGCCTATATTAGTTTCAATATGCTTAGCTGCATCAAAGCGGAAGCCATCAGCCCCATCTGATGCACATTGATTTAAAAAAGTAATTGCTTTACTTTGGACTTCAGAATTTTGGGTATTTAAGTCCGGCATACCAATTCCTTCTTGTGTAATAGAATACCTATCACTCCAATTAGCACATTGTCCTAAGTTATGATAATAATTAGTATTTTGAAAACTAGAATCTACTGAGGAATCTAATTGGTCTGCATTCCCATTATTAGCCATATGATTCATTACTACATCTACAATAATTGAAATATTATATTTTGCGGCTTCAGTACAAAGTTCCTTGAATTGAGCCTCAGTTCCAAGTTGAGCATTACCAATAGACTGATTGGTTGGTTGATATAATAACCACCAATTACTTGCATCAGTAGATGAGCTTTTAGTTCCTTGTACAGGAGAAACTTGAACTGATTTGAAGCCTGCTGCTGCAATATTTGGTAATTCATTCTTTATTGTATTAAAAGACCAGTCAAAGGCATGAAGAATAGTTCCATCTTTGGTGTTGGCTGGTAAAGAGTTACCGGCAGCATATGCTACTGTTGAAAAACTACCTGTAACCTGATTCATGCTGTTGCTAGGGGGGATTGCTAAGCTTAAAAATAATCCGATAGCGGTTAGACTCAATATTAATTTTTTTTTCATTTACTTACACACTCCTTATAACATTATTGAAATTCTTATTCAAACGTTTGCATAATATAAAAATATTATACTTTATCTTGTGTGTATACTGTTAAATAAACTTCTCCTTAATGTGAATGTTTTTGTGCCAATATCAGCCTCCTTTAGTTGAATTTTTATATTTAATTTATTGAGGAATCTTAAGGCTTTAGAAAGACATAGTTGTAACCTATGTTAATAAGTAGCTTAAGATATGCTCATACAAATTGCTGAAATTTTAAATTTTAGGTAATTATTTAAGAATATAACTAGCAGTACATTAAAGTTTTTTTAGCTTTACTACTATGATTATAGTTTGAGGAATAGTTTGAATAAGAAGTGATTTAATTAAACGTATTTTACTAAAATTATTAGTATTAATTACAGAGCTAAACAATTAATATCCAATAATCTATTTAATGAAAAAATAGAATATAATGGAAAGTATTTCTGCATTCGTTTGCATGAATTAGCAAAATATCATTTCCTACATATTATAACATATATTACATAATATACAAGTAATTTTTCATCGCATTAATAAAATAAAAAAATATATAATTACTAAAATATAAGTGACTTTGAAATCTTATAATAAAAAAACGAATTAAGTAATAGTTAGTTACATAATTCGTTTTTTTAGAAATTATTTTCTTGTACTATTTTAAATAACCTTCGATGATTTGGGTGATCACTGAAGATGTATCTCCATTTCCAAAGACAGAAGCAGGAGTACCAGTTGGATTAAACGATTCTAATGCATCCATGATTTTATTAGAATCACTACCAACTATGACGTTCCAGCCATTATCTACCGTTTCTACCCATTCAGTTTCGTCTCTCATAGTTATGCATGGCTTCTTTAAGAAATAAGCTTCTTTTTGAACTCCGCCGCTATCTGTAACTATTTTTTGAGAATTTCCTTGTAAGGAAAGCATATCTAAGTATCCGACAGGTTCTATGATTCTAATATTATCTCCAATATGAAGATTATATTCTTCAATGAATTTTTTTGTTCTTGGATGGAGAGGAAGTATTATTCTCTTTCCAGAATTGCTTAAAGCATTAATTATTGAAGTTAATCTTTCTATGCTGTTTGTATTTTCTGCACGATGTATTGTAGATAGTATGTAGCTTTCAGGAGCCAAGTCTAATTTTTCGAGTATAGTAGATACTTCTTTAGCTCTTTCTTTAAAAAGATTTACAGCATCATACATTACATCACCAACATTATGAACACCCTTTGTAATATTTTCATTTTTTAAATTATTTACGGCTGTTAAGGTTGGTGTGAAAAGTAAGTCAGATATATGATCGGTTAAGATTCTATTTTGTTCTTCTGGCATGACTTTATTAAAGCTTCTAAGTCCAGCCTCTACATGAGCCACTGGTATTAATAGTTTGCTGGCACAAAGGCTTCCAGCAAGAGTTGAATTTGTATCTCCATAAACTAAAACCATATCAGGCTTTTCTTTTAAGTATATTTCTTCAAGAGCTATTAACATACTGCCAGTTTGATGACCATGATTTGATGAACCAATACTTAAGTTATAATTAGGCTTTGGGATTCCAAGCTCCTCAAAAAATATATCAGACATGTTATTATCATAATGTTGCCCAGTGTGTACTAATATTTCACTATTTCCATTTCTTCTAATTTTATTTGATACTGTTGCAGCTTTTATAAATTGTGGTCTAGCGCCTATAACAGTTAGTACTTTCATGTACTATTCCTCCTTAAATTTAAAAAAGTTATTTTCCTTCATATACTTGATGTTTTCTTTAGGATTAAATATTCATCTAAAAATACAGTACTATTTTAGCATATTATATTCATTAATCATACACTTATAATTTATATGTTGTAATTATAAGGAAGAGTAAAATTATTTATAACAGTAGAATACTGATATATAGGTTTACGAGATTATGATTCTCAGAAATACTAATTAAAGATTTAGCGAATTTTACGAATGTTAAAAGATTAGTAAAACCAAAAAAATCGTGGGATAAGAAATTATGTTGAAGAGTGTGGAAATAATATTTTTATATGGGGAAACTCGATTCGCTTCGTTCACTGAGTAAGTTCGCCTAGAAAATCGTAGAGGTATAATAAAGTATAAAGCGCAAATATAACGTTAGGGTAGATTTAAGGTTCTTTTTTCTAAGGAAACTCGACTCGCATACGCTCGCTGAGCAAGTTTGAGAAGCAAAATCATAGATTTTGACTCTCACTTGTGTTATAATCTATAGGGTTAATTAGCATTATATTGTAAAAAAAGGAGCAAATTAAGATGAATATCTTACTTATAAATCACTATGCTGGGTCTGATTATCATGGAATGGAATTTAGACCTTATTATATGGGGAGAGAATGGGCTAATATGGGACACAAGGTGACTATACTTGCCGCTGATTTTTCTCATTTAAGAAAGAAAAACCCTAAGATACAAGAAGATTTTCAAGAGGAAATAATTGATGGAATTACATATGTATGGGTTAAGACACCTGAATATCATGGAAATGGCGTTGGAAGAATAAAAAATATAGCAGCGTTTATGTATAAATTAAGAATGAATTATAAAAAAGTTTCAGATAAATATAAGCCAGATGCAGTCATAGCATCTTCTACTTACCCTTTAGATATATATCCAGCGCATAGGATTGCTAAAAGAGCTAAGGGAAAGGTTTTCTTTGAAATACATGATTTATGGCCATTGACACCTATGGAAATAGGGGGATACTCTAAGAATAATCCAGCCATAGTATTGCTTCAAAGGGCAGAAGACTTTGCTTTTAAAAACAGCGATAAAATAATTTCAATTTTACCGAATGCAGATAGACATATTAAAGATAGAGGATTTAATACAAGTAATTATGTTCATGTTCCTAATGGAATTATTGTGGGAGAAAAGAAAAATGCTCCTATGGAAAAGACAATTGAGAGATTGAAAGAATTAAAAGAAGAAGGCTATTTTTTAATAGGATATACAGGTAATCACTCTCCAGCAAATGTATTAGATACACTTATTGATGCAGCTAAAAAGACAACAGATGAAAAAATAAAGTATGTGCTAGTTGGAAATGGAAATGTAAAAGATCAATTGATTCAATATGCAAAGACAAATAATGTAACTAATATAGAATTTTTAGATCCAGTGCTAAAAGACAATATGGATAATGTACTACAATTATTAGACATATGTTATATAGGGTTAAAAAAGCAAAACCTATTTAACTATGGAGTAAGTCCTAATAAATTATTTGACTATATGATGGCAGCAAGACCAGTAATATATGCAGTGGAGGCTTCAAATGATCCTGTAAAAGACTCAAGTTGTGGCATCACAGTACCAGCTGAAAATCCACAAGCTATAGTAGATGCTGTTATGAAAATAAAGAGTTTAAGTGAAGAAGAGAAAAATAAATTAGGTCAAAATGGAAAAGATTATGTGCTAGAAAATCATACTTATCATGGACTTGCAGAAAAGTTCTTAGATGCATTGAAATAACTTAAAAATTTATGAAGAAATGCAAATTATGAGGTTAAGTATATTAAATTGTTGTAAAATAATTAATGTATGATAATATGATTTTAAATAATTTTTTAGGAGTAGATACATGAATAAATTTAATAAAGTAGTTAAAAGAATCTTTGATTTTGTATGCTCTACTTTGGGGTTAATTATATTAAGCCCGATTTTGATTATAATTGCAATTAGGATAAAAACAGATTCTGATGGACCAGTATTTTTTAGGCAGATAAGAGTTGGTGAAAAGAATAGAGAGTTTGAGATCCTTAAGTTTAGAACTATGGTTGTAAATGCTGAAAAGTTAGGAAGACAGATTACAGTAGGAAATGATAGTAGAATTACTAAAATAGGAGCATTTTTAAGAAAATACAAGTTAGATGAATTACCACAGTTAATAAACGTATTTAAAGGGGATATGAGTCTGGTAGGACCAAGACCAGAGGTACCAAGATATGTTAAACTGTATGATGAGAAGCAAAAAAAAGTATTAGAAGTTAAACCAGGGATAACTGATTTAGCATCGATTAGGTATAGGGATGAAAATGATTTACTCGGAGAAGCAGAAAATCCGGATGAATTTTATATAAATACAATAATGCCGGATAAACTTGCACTAAATTTGGAGTATATTAACAGAAATAATATTTTTATTGATATTTATATCATACTAAAGACAATAATAAAATGCATTTAATTCAGTATAAAATGCATTTAATTCAGTTGACAATTGATTATAAACAATTGTCAGTGAAGTGAGAAAAGCTAAAGGCTTTTCAAAAAATAAATTAAGAGAAAGCCTATTGCTTTCAACTACAATTGGTCGAAGACTACCTGTAAAGGGCATTAAGTATGCATTGTCAATTGTTTAATAATATAATGGGAGAAGGTAAACATATTATGAAAAAATTAAAATTTGCAATTATTGGTTGTGGAAGAATTTCTTATAAGCATGTTGAAGCTCTAGCAAAAAATAATGAAGAAGCAGAATTAGTTGCAACTTGTGATGTTATTTTAGAAAATGCTGAAGCAAAGAAAAAAGAATATATTGAAAAGACTGGAGCAGCAGAAGGGTCTGTTCATACATATACAGATTACAAGGAAATGTTAGAAAAGGAAGAAATAGATGTAGTTACAATTGCTACAGAAAGTGGATATCATGCAGAAATTGCTATTTATTCAATGAAAAATGGAGCGAATGCATTAGTTGAAAAACCAATGGCAATGTCTATTGAAGATGCTAATGAAATGATTAAGGTAGCGAAAGAAAACGATGTTAAGCTTGGAGTTTGCCATCAAAATAGATTTAATAAGCCAATACAAAAATTAAGAGAAGCAGTAGAAGATAATAAATTTGGAAGATTGATTAACGGTACAGCAAGGATACTTTGGAATAGAAATATGGGCTATTATGAACAAGCACCTTGGAGAGGAACATGGGCTTTAGATGGCGGTACTCTAATGAACCAATGTATACATAATATTGATTTACTTCAATGGATGATGGGTGGAGAAATTGAAAGAGTATATGCTGAATGCGATACATATTTAAGAGATATTGAAGCAGAAGATTTTGGAGCTATAGTGATAAGATTCAAAAATGGAGCTATTGGAATTGTTGAAGGGTCAGCATGTGTATATCCAAAAAATCTTGAAGAAACTTTAAGTATTTTTGGAGAAACTGGAGCAGTATCCATTGGAGGTCTTGCAGTTAATGAACTTGAAACTTGGAGATTTGACGGCGAAGATGAAGATGCTATTAAGAAATCGGTAAATGTTAAAATAGATAACGTATATGGTGAAGGACACACACCTTTATTTAAAGATGTAATTGATGCGATAAATACTAATAGAGCTCCATTGGTATCTGGAGAAGAAGGTAAAAAGGCAATGTCAATAATACTTGCGGCATATAAATCGAGAAAGACAGGAATGCCAGTGCAGTTTCCGTTAAAAGATTTTAAAACATTGGATATGAAAGATACATTTAAGGGAAGAAAATAAAATGTTTATATTATAAATTAAGGATAATAAAAGCATATTAAGTAAAATATATATTTGTTATGTATAGATATCCAAAATATAAATTTAATTTATAACTTATAATTAATAACTCATAACTTCTAATTATATGTAGATAATCCAAAAGTTATAAGCGAGAAATCAAATTTCTAATTCATTTATTTATATATTTTGAAGTTAAAAAATAGAAATTTTAAAAGTGAGAGGATGATAGGTCATGAAAGTAAAAAAGGCTATTATACCAGCAGCAGGGCTTGGAACAAGATTTTTACCAGCAACTAAGGCTCAACCAAAGGAAATGCTTCCTGTAGTTGATAAGCCAACAATTCAATATATTGTTGAGGAAGCAGTTGCTTCTGGAATTGAGGAAATTCTTATTATTACAGGTAGAAATAAGAAATCTATAGAAGATCATTTTGATAAGTCAATTGAATTGGAATTAGAGCTAGAGAAGTCAGGAAAAGCTGAATTACTTGAACTTGTAAGAGATATTTCTGACATGGTTGATATACACTATATAAGACAAAAGGAACCTAGAGGATTAGGTCACGCAATCCATTGTGCAAAAACTTTTGTTGGAAATGAACCATTTGCAGTTTTACTAGGAGATGATGTAGTTGACAGTGAAACTCCATGCTTAAAACAATTAATAGATTGTTATAGTGAATATAAGACTACCATTTTAGGAGTTCAGACAGTAGCCAAGGAAAATGTACCTAAATATGGTATCGTAGATGGAATTCATATAGAAGATAGAGTTTATAAAGTAAAGGATTTAGTTGAAAAACCATCTGTTGAAGAAGCACCAAGTAATGTTGCAATACTTGGAAGATATATCATTACACCAGAAATATTTAATATATTAGAAAATACTAAACCTGGAAAAGGCGGAGAAATTCAATTAACCGATGCTTTAAAAACATTAATTACTAAAGAAGCTATGTATGCATATAATTTTGAAGGAAAAAGGTATGATGTTGGAGATAAATTAGGTTTCTTACAGGCAACTATAGAATTTGCTTTAAAGAAGGATGAATTAAGAGAAGATTTTATAAATTATTTAAATACTAAACCTTGGGAACAAATATAGAATAATATTGATTTCGGTAAGCTATCACATAAGGCTAAGTTGAAAATTGGATATCTATAGATTATGGAGGCCTAAATTTTATGAAAATATGCTATTTAGCAGATATTAATAGTG
Organism: Clostridium sp. DL-VIII; assembly: GCF_000230835.1. Taxonomy (NCBI): domain Bacteria; kingdom Bacillati; phylum Bacillota; class Clostridia; order Eubacteriales; family Clostridiaceae; genus Clostridium; species Clostridium sp. DL-VIII. The sequence goes on along the minus strand of NZ_CM001240.1, from coordinate 5,980,257 downwards.
CACACACTCATAAATGGTTAAATTATTTTATACACAAGGGGTATGACATTCATGTTATATCCCTTGGAAAAGGTGAGTATGAAGGAGTAACAGTTCATTCATTAGATGTGCAGGATAACGTTATGAAAAGATCTTCAGATAAGAATAAATTATTAGAATATTTGAAAAAGATAAAGAGAGTCAGGGCTTTAATTAAAGAAATCAATCCTGATATATTACATGCTCATTATGCTAGCAGTTATGGATTATTCGGAGCTATAGCAAAATATCACCCATATATTATTTCAGTATGGGGAGCTGATATCTATGACTTCCCGGTTAAATCGCCTATACATAAATTTATAATAAAACATAACCTGAAAAAAGCAGATTATATTTTGTCAACGAGCAATGTTATGAAAATAGAAACTCAAAAATATACTAATAAACCCATAGAAGTGACTCCTTTTGGTGTAGATATCAATAAATTTATTCCAAATAAAATTGAAAAAGAGGAGCTTGTGATTGGAACTATTAAAACCTTAGAGGAGAAGTATGGAATACAATACTTGATTAAAGCCTTTAAGGAAGTAAAAGATAGAAATAAAGATTTAAATCTAAAGCTTAGAATTGGTGGAAAAGGAAGTCAAGAGGGGTATTTAAAAGAATTATCAAAAGAACTTAATGTAACTGAAGATGTTAGCTTTTTAGGTTTTGTAAAGCCTAATGATGTAATTAAGGAATTTCAAAATTTTGACTTAGCAGTTTTCCCTTCGACATTAGATAGTGAAAGTTTTGGCGTTGCAGCAGTTGAAGCAGAAGCGTGTGGTACACCGGTTGTCGTAACAGATGTTGGTGGACTCATGGAATCAACAAAGCCTAATGTAACAAGCTTGGTAGCTAAGAAAAAATCTGTAGAAGATTTAGCTGATAAGATTGAAATGCTAGTTAGAAATAAAGAACTTATGAAGAGCATGGGAAAGAGTGCAAGGAAGTTCGTAGAAGAAAACTATAATATCGAAGATAATTTCAAACATGTTGATGAAATTTATAAAAATATAATTAAAGGTGTTTAATCATATTTAAGGCACATGAGCTTGTTAGTTTTTTGATTGTGCCTAACTATATATCGAAGTAAATAAATCCTAAAATGTATTGCTACATTTTAGGATTTATTTATAAATTTAAAAATAAGCTTCAGATGATATTTTATGTAATATAAATAGAAAATCTTTCAGATTAATAATGTCTGATATTCTGCTCAAGTAAAAATTTTATGCCAAGAGTGGCTAACGAAATGAGTAATAATGTACTTAATATTGAATTGCCAAATTGTATGAACATCGTACAAATGAATAAAAACATAAACATACCTAATAACCATTGTATAATTCTCATTATTTTATCTCCTTGTAAAAATTAATTCTGCAATGTTATTGTATCCTATATTACAAATGAAATTCATGAAATATAAACTCAAATGTATCCATACATTTGAAACATTGAAATAATGCAAATATAATATTAATAAAATATCAAAGAACATAGTTTTTAGATTAAATAAAGATTGTATGGAGGAAGATTTCATGGAAAGTAATAGAATACTAAATACTAAAGATATGGTGTTAACAGCACTAATGATTGCTTTAATCTGGATAGCTGGAAGTATAATAAAGATTCCAACATTTGGTGGGTTTGTGCAGATGGGAGACTGTATGGTATTTTTATCAGTGGTCATATTAGGTAAAAAAAGAGGAGCAGCAGCAAGTGCACTAGGAATGTTTCTTGTAGATGCACTCGCAGGATATTACTTATGGGCACCATTTACATTTTTAATTAAGGGAATAATGGCATATATAGCAGGAAGCATTTTAGAAAAAATGAGTGAACAGAGGTATTTTACAAAGCATATTATAGCCTTTGTAGCTGGCGGAATTTTTATGGTTATTGGGTATTTTGCTGCCGGAATAGTAATAGCTGGTTTTCTAACAGACAAAGTAGGGCTTTTTCAAGGCTTAATATATTCATCTAAAGATATAATTGGGAATATAATTCAAGTTACTACTGGAATTGTAATTGCTTTAGCTTTAGGAGCAGTAGTAATAAAAGCAAAGGATATTTCAGTCGCAAATTAGGTGGGTTTTTAAATTGTGTTTATATAAATCACCAATAAGCATTCTATATAGATATATAAAATATAAACTAGATGTGTAACTTGCAAGCAATGTTTTTGATTTGTTTATCTATATGTTCAATTATCATATTAAATGTAGTATAATTAAGATAAGTATGAGAATGAGTTATTTATCATAAAGAATTTATGGTTAAGGGATGGTGAGAATAAATGCAGAATTATGAAGAGCTATATAATTCTTTAAAAATGGAATATGAAACTTACCAAAAATTTTCTGAACAGCGTATACAAGAACTGAGCCAAAAAAATGTAAGGCTAGAAAAAAGCATAGATTCTTTATCAAATATAATAGAAGTAAGTAAATACATAAATACTTACTTCAGCAGTGATAACTTAATATCAATGATTAATGATATGATACTTGGGATATTAGGCGTTACATATTCAACTATATTCTTAATGGAAAATGACGAGCTGATTGTAAAAGCTAGTAATATCGAGAATATGAATATAAATCTAACGTCTAAAGAATACATATATGTAAATAAGGGAGAAGAATTTTTAATAAATTCTGAAAAGCCATTAAAGCAAACAGGAGAACATAAAGTAGATATACACTCAAGTATGGGAGCACCAATTAAAGTAAGAGAGAAATTTATAGGATACATAATTGTAGAGCATAATCTTTACAAATTTATGACTATTGAATTAAAGCTCTTTCTTAGATCAATTGCAAATCAGATTGCAATAGCAATAGAAAATTCATTATTATATAAGGAATTGGAGAAATTAAATCAAAGGGATCCTCTACTTGGAATATACAACAGAAAATATTTTTTTGAATATCTTGAAAAGAACGAGATTGGAAAAGCAAAAGATAAGTTTGCAATAATAATGATAGATATAGATGATTTTAAAAAGATAAATGATACTTATGGGCATCAATTTGGGGATAAAATATTAATGAGTACTGTTAGCATTATAAAAAACGGTATAGATGAAGGCGATATTTTAGCTAGATATGGTGGAGAAGAATTTATTTTATATATTTCAGGTTACGAGAATGAGGACAAAGTCTGTGAAAAAATTGAAGCAATAAGACAGAATCTTGAAAAAGAAAAAGTGACTTTTAATGATAAATGTAAGTCTGTTACAGCTAGTTTTGGAGTTTCATTCTTCCCTTTGAATGGAACAGATTTAAATGAACTTATTAGCAATGCTGATGATCTATTATATAAAGCTAAAGAGAGTGGAAAGAATAAATTTATGAGTGGGCATATATTAAAAATGTAATAATATTATTATAAAGCAAGCTTATTTAAAATAAGGGTGCTTTTTTGTTCTTTATAGATATTCAACTTTGAAATTAAACTTATGTGGTATATTACCGAAATCACATACATTTTTATTCCGCAGGACTTGTGAAATTTTCGCTGGAAAGTTCTAAATGCGAGCACGCATCCATTTCTGCATGCTCCCGAAACAAGTTCGTGAGAAGCAATAAATGGAACGAGCTCCCATTAATAACTTTCAGCAGCTCAATTTCAAATGCCTGCTTCACAAAAATGTATATGATTTCTAATATAGATACACATAGAAGTTTAACTTAAATAGATAATTATTCTATCTATAAGTATGGTTTATATATAGGTGTTTATGTGAATTATAAGGAGGAGTGAATTATGGATAGTAAAAAATTACTATCTTTGATAGCTAGAGAAGAAGGCACAAAATTAGATTTTAAGTTAAGATTAGAACTTAATTATGAAACGGGAAAGAAAGAATTAACTAAGGATATATGTGCCATAGCCAATTCAAGTGGCGGAAGAGGGTATATAATTGTTGGAATAGAGGATAAAACTAAAAAAGTTATAGGACTTCAAGATGATGATATATTTCAAGAAGAACAAATACAACAAATAGTGACAGCAAGGTGCGAACCTCCAATTCCAATAGAAGTAGATTTTATTGATATTAAGAATAAAAAAATAGGTGTAATATCAATATATGATGGAGGTCAGAAACCATATCAGGTTAGAGAAAATGGTGCTTTCTATATTAGAAGAGGATCTACAACAGATGTGATGAGAAAGCAGGAATTAATAGCTTTATTTGAAGAAAACTTAAGTTTAACAATTGAAACTTGCCCGTTAATTAAAAGCAATACTGATATGCTTAACATGAAATTGGTTGATAGTTATTTTAATAAAAAAGGAATAGAAGTTAATGGTGAAAATAGAAAGTATTTATTGCTAAGTGCAGGAATTGTTTATGAAAAGAAGGAAGCTTCACCACTTATATGTACATATGGAGGACTTCTTGTATTTTCTGATAAAAATTACTTATATATTCCTAACAATATGATAAAAATTATTAATAAATATAGTGCAAATGGAGAGGCACAGATAATTCAAGGGAGTCTTTTATCAATGATTGATAAAGCAGAAGAGGAGATCAATAAGATCGTACCTAAGACGTATCCTATACAAGCAATAGTTGAAGCTATGAAAAATGCCGTATTATATAGGGAATATTTTGACTTAAATAAAATAATAGAAATAGTTATAGACAAAAATAAAATTATAATTTCAAGCCCAGGTGAATTTATTGGAGAAAATATTAAGGGACAGAGGACTAGCTACAATAAAAGAAACATTTGGCTCTATGAAAAATTAATAACGTTAGATGAAAAAAAGAGATTTTTAAATAATGGAAACGGATTTAAAATTATAAAAAATGCATTTAAAGGAAAAGGAAAAGTCAAATTTATAAGTTCCAGAGCGGAGCATAGCTTTAAGGTTATATTACCAGGAGTTTTATCAATTAAAGCTTAGTAGCGTTCCTTCAGTTCTTATTTCTATAAGCTATATTGTTACATTAAGCTATTGTATGGATAACAAACGAAAATTTGAGAATTATGAATTGTTGCCAAATTTGAAGGTTGAGGATATACTATAATAAGTGATTTAAACAATGTGGTGTTATTAAATTAAAAATTGATTTTACGGTCAAAGCTTAATTTAATTTTAAATAAGAAGATTTTTAGGAGGTACTGTTATAATGGCAAACGTATTAGATGAGCTATTAGAAAGAGGATACATAAAACAATTTACGCATGAAGAAGAAACAAGAAAGTTATTAGAAAATGAGAAAGTAACTTTTTATATAGGTTTTGATCCAACAGCAGATAGTCTACATGTAGGACATTTTATAGCGATGATGTTCATGGCACATATGCAAAGAGCAGGACACAGACCAATAGCTTTAATTGGCGGTGGAACAGCTATGGTTGGAGATCCAAGTGGTAAGACTGATATGAGAAAAATGCTTACAAAGGATGATATTCAGCATAATGTTGAATGTATTAAAAAGCAAATGGAAAGATTTATAGATTTTTCTGATGGTAAGGCAATACTCGCAAATAATGCAGATTGGTTATTAAATCTTAATTATGTTGATTTTTTAAGAGAAGTTGGAGTTCACTTCTCGGTAAATAGAATGTTAACAGCAGAATGTTTTAAACAAAGATTAGAAAAAGGATTATCCTTCTTAGAGTTTAATTATATGTTAATGCAGGGATATGATTTTTATGAATTAAATCAAAAGTATAATTGTAAAATGCAGCTTGGAGGAGATGACCAATGGTCTAACATGATAGCTGGAGTTGAACTTGTAAGAAGAAAAGCACAAGGTGAAGCTATGGCTATGACTTGTACTTTATTAACTAACAGTCAAGGACAAAAGATGGGTAAAACTGTTGGTGGAGCATTATGGCTTGATCCAGAAAAAACTTCTCCATATGATTTCTATCAATATTGGAGAAATGTAGATGATGCAGATGTTGAAAAATGTTTAGCTTTATTAACTTTTGTACCAATGGATGAAGTAAGAAGGCTTGGAAGCTTAGAAGGTGCTGAAATAAATACAGCTAAGAAAGTACTTGCATACGAAATAACTAAGCTTGTTCATGGTGAAGAAGAAGCTAAAAAAGCAGAAGAAGCTGCTGCTGCCTTATTTGCAGGTGGAGCTGATATGTCAAATATACCAACTGTGACAATAACTAAAGAGGAAATTGGATTACAAATTTTAGACATTATGGCAAGTACTAAAATTGTTCCATCTAAAAAGGAAGGCAGAAGATTAATTGAACAAGGTGGACTATCTATCAATGGAGTTAAGGTTGAAGATGTAACTAGAACTTTAAATGAAGAAGATTTTAAAGATGGTGCAGCTTTAATTAAAAGAGGAAAGAAAAATTACAATAAAATAGAAGTGAAGTAATAAAATCAATCTTAAAGCTCTATATACTAGTAATATATTTTCTAGTATATAGAGCTTATTTTTATTAAAATAAAATTTTTGAACAACTATCTTTCTTTGCATATCCGAAAGCTATGGGTAATTAAATTCTATTATTCTTAATAAAACTTTTCTATTTATCAAGCATTAGATTAGAAAAATAACTTCACATAATAAATTATTTCAATGCACATAATACAAAGGAAAGGTGATTACGTATAAACCTCACCATTAAAACAATATACTAAGTGAAAAAGGAAGTGATGCAATTATGAAAAGTGAACCAGATGATAGAACGGATAATGTAGAAAGAATCCAATATAATATTGATAAAACTATTTTAAATTGCGAGCTTGCAGATGAAATGATTGCAAAAACAGATGACCTAAACATGAAGCAAACGTTAGAAGAAAAAAATGAAAGAAGAGAAGAAGCTCTTTGTGCTATGAGAAAAGAGATTTGAGAAGAAGCACTGGATAAGGAGAATAGATAAGAGATTATTTAGAATTATTATTAGCATTTAACAAAATAGAAAGTATCACAGGAGAGTGATGCTTTTTATTTTTTAGATAAAGTTTAATATTTCAATAATATGGGAATATTAAAAATAAAAATATATGATATGGAGGTAAAAATGAGTTATAAATTATTAATAATAAATCCAGGCTCTACGTCAACTAAAATATCTGTTTATGAAGAAGAAAAAGAAATATTTGGGGAGACCATAAGGCATTCTTCAGAAGAAATAGGTAAGTACAAACATATATTAGACCAAAAAGATTTTCGAACAGAAATTATATTAAAAATATTAAACGATGCTGATATGGACATAAAAGAATTAGATGCAATAGTTGGAAGAGGTGGGCTTTTAAAGCCTATACTTAGCGGAACATATAATGTAAATGATAAAATGTTACAAGATTTAAAAAACAGTGTGCAAGGGGAGCATGCATCTAATCTTGGTGCTATAATAGCAAGAGAAATTGGTGATTCTATCGGGAAACCAGCCTACATAGTAGATCCTGTGGTTGTGGATGAAATGGAAGAGATAGCAAGATTATCAGGTATTCCGGAATTACCTAGAAAAAGCATTTTTCATGCTTTAAATCAAAAGGCTGTGGCTAAGAAATATGCAAGAGAAAATTCTAAAAATTATGAAGATATCAATGTCATAGTAGCTCATATGGGAGGGGGAGTTTCTGTAGGGACACATAAAAATGGAAAGATAGTTGATGTTAATAATGCTCTTGACGGAGAGGGGGCTTTTTCGCCAGAAAGAAGTGGTGGTGTTCCAGCAGGTGATTTAGTTAGATTGTGCTTTAGCGGAAAGTATACATCAGAAGAGCTCCTAAAGAAAATTACAGGAAAGGGCGGTTTTGTAGCTTATCTTAATACAAATGATGCAAGAGTTGTAGAAAAAGCTGCTTTAGAAGGTGAACCTAAAGTAAGGCTTGTTCATGATGCCATGGGATATCAGGTTGCAAAGGATATAGGAGCAGCAGCAACAGTCCTTAATGGAAAAGTAGATGCTATAATCTTAACAGGAGGAATGGCTTATGGAAAACCAATGGTAGATCTTATAAAGGAAAAGGTAAAATTTATAGCTCCTATAGTAGTTTATCCAGGTGAAGATGAAATGCTTGCATTAGCCCAAGGAGTAATTAGAGTGTTAAATGGAGAAGAAGAGGGTAAAGAATATAAGTAGGATATGTATATCTAATATATGGACTAGACTTATAGCTTAGAATTGATATTTTTTTATAAGTTAAGGTAACAAACAAAATAGTGACTATTTACAATGAAAAGCCTGTAGGCTTTTCATTGTAAACTATTTAAATTAGAATCTTAAATTTCTTTTATATAACTCAATTTATATATCATTTATACGATAAGTATATTATAGAAGTAGTGAATTAGTGGGGGAGAAATAATATGCCAGGAGTTTGGAATGTAAATAATGGATATAATACAAACACGAAAAAAGTTTCCAGTAAGTTAACCTTTGAAGTTGGAGAGCGTTTTACAGGACGAGTAGTTGAAAAAGGAAATGGAAAGGATGTTACAGTAAAGCTTGCAGATGGATGGCAGTTTATTGCAGAACTTGATGGTAATGTTGATTTAGACGACCTTAAACTAATTAAATTTCAAGTAGATGGATTTCAAAATGGAAAATTAAAATTGAAATTGGTACAAGATTCAACAAATGAAGGAACAAATGAAGATGAAAATTTTCAGGATGTTATAGATAAAGAAGGACTATCAAAAGAAGATATTGACATATTAAAAAATATGGTTAAGCATAATATCCCATTAACTAGAGAGAATATTAATGAAATTAAGGGATTAATTCAATTTAATGAGAGAATAAGTGCTAATCCTAAAGAGTTAGATGCATTTATTCAGACATATCTACAAAGTAAAGGAATATCTTCTGATAGTTCGGAAGGTCAAGCTATTAAAGAGTTATTGACTAAGTTCTTAAATGAATATAAAAATATAAATTCAGATGATATACTTGCATTTATAGAAAATAAGCTAGATTTTTCAGAAGAAAGTATAAAAAGTTTTAATAAATTATTTAAAGGAAATTCTTCAATTGAAGAGATTATCATGAAGATAAGTGATTCGTTAAATTCTGATGGGAATGGGAAAAGTGTTCAAGATAACAATGCTTCTCAAGTATCCATTGATGAAAAAATGATAAATAAGGAACTAGAATTAAATAGGAATTCCTCAGATAAAACTACAGCACTCTTATCGAAGGCTTACAATGAAAATGATCCGTTATCTAAGAAAATCAATATATTGGATGTATTGAAAACTTTGGCTGGAAGTGAAGATAGTGAGCTTAGTATGATACAAAAAAGTGCTGGACAGGAAAGTGGCAGTTCGAGTATGGAAAAAGCGAATCTTCCTGAAGCACTATTAGAAAAACTAGATAACCCAGATATTGTAAAAATAATAAAAGATACTGTTGGGGATGATTTGGTAACTAATAATGCTTCTAAAACACAAGCAGATCGCCTTGTTGAATCAGCAAATAAGATAAAGTTAGAAGAATTATTAAGTAACATGGAAGGAAGAGAAGTTAAACTTACAGACAGCGAATTCAAAGCATTTAGCGAGCTATTAAATAGTAAGTCTAAAGGAGAAGAAGTAGTTAAAGAAAATCCATTTATGGATTTTAATAATGATAGTATACAGCCTAAGGAAGCGTCAGATAATGCGGTTAAGGAGACAATCTCCAATAAGATAAATATTGGGAAAATGGATGCGGAAGATATATTTTCAAGAAGCGGATTAGATGTCAAAGAATCAATAAAAGGTGAAATAAAAGATAAAATCAACAATATAAGGGATATGGTTAAGAATATAATAACTCAAACAGAAATAAAAGGGGATAGTTACGAAAAGATAATGAATTTGATAAAAAACAATATTAGTGACATTAAAGTGTTTAATTCTATGAGTAATGAGTATTATTATTTAAATGTTCCTGTAACTGCTAATTCTAAGGAATATCCTTGTAAATTGATAATAAAGGATAATAGAAAAGATGGGAAAAAGATAGATAAAACTAATGCTAAAATGATTATTAGTGTAAAAACCGCTAAGTTAGGTGATATTGATGGTTACTTGACCATGAGAGATAATAGAATTGATGTAAATTTAAAATGTGAAAGTGATTATACGTCCATTATAAATAAGAATAAATCGAAATTAGTAGAAGGTTTGTCAACACTTGGATTATTTGTAAATATAAATGTATCGGTTAAAGATAAACCTGTGGATATAGTAAATTGTAGAAATTTCTTTAATGATTTAACTATATCTACTATTGATATTAAGGTATAATATAAATAAATTAAAAATTTGGTTTATTACGTGCAAGTTTTAATTTGTAACTTGTTACTGATTTAAGTTATAAAAAAAAGATAAGTTCTAAGTTTAGTTCATATTTCAGCTAACTGGAGAGAAGGGAGTGTACAAAGAAATGAATCAAAGGAAAAAAGCAGCAGCATTAAAATATGAATTTAATAGTGATGCTCCAATAGTTACAGCAGCTGGAATGGGATATATTGCAGATAAAATAATAGAGAAGGCTTCAGAAAATGAAGTACCAATAGTGTACAATAAAGAATTAACGGATTTATTATGTAATGTAGATGTTGGAGATGAAATTCCTACTGAGCTATATGAGGCTGTAGCGCATGTAATAGCTTTTATTACTGATTTAGATAAGAAAAGATAAACATATAAGGATGACAGAAAGGTGATAAATAAATGGCACTTTATACTATTTCAGATTTGCATTTAGGCTTTAATGTTGAAAAGCCAATGGATGTCTTTGGTGATAGGTGGAAAGATCATTGTGACAAAATAAAAAAAAATTGGCTTAATAAGATAACTGGAGAAGATATGGTGCTTATAGCTGGAGATATATCCTGGTCATTAAAGGAACAGGACAGTAAATATGATTTAGATTGGATTAATGAACTGCCAGGTAAAAAGATTATTAGCAAAGGTAATCATGATTATTGGTGGGGAAGTATTTCTAAGTTAAATAAAATGTATGAAAATACTAAGTTTATTCAAAATAATTTTTACTTTTATGAGGATTATGCAATATGTGGGACTAGAGGATGGGTATGCCCTAGTGGAGATAAATACACTGATAAAGATGAAAAGATATATAAGAGAGAACAAATAAGATTAAAACTTTCTCTTGAGGAAGCTAAACGTAATGAATTCGAAAAAATTATAGTTATGCTTCATTATCCTCCTACAAATGAGAAATTTGAGGAATCTGAATTTACGAAGATAATAAAAGAATATAGTGTACAAAAAGTCATATATGGGCATTTACATGGACCTGTATTATCAGGGAAGGTGTTAGATGGATATTTAGATGGAGTTGAATATATATTAACTTCAGCAGATTATCTCGATTTTAATCCGAAAAGAATACTTTAAAATAAATACTAAAAAAGAACTTCAATTAAATTCATTGAAGTTCTTTTTGTATTTACAATAATTTTCCGAGTGAGTTACTGATTTCCTTTAAAGAATTATCTTGACTATGAAGATCTGAAGCAATTTCTTTTGATAAGCTTTCATGTTCTTCAAAGACCGTGCTAATATTATCTACTAAAGAGATTACATTATCCTTATCTTCGGAAGCAGTAGTTAAGTTTTCTATACAAGTAGTAATTTCTTGAGTAGCATCATCAATAGAAGTTTTTATATCGGAAAAACTATTTTTAGCTCCTTCTAGAGAATTATGTTGAGTGCTTAAAGCTGAATTACCAGAATTCATTGCACTGGATGCTTTTAAAATATCTACTTTAATTTCTTCTAATATACTTGTTATACTTTGAACAGCAAGTTTTGAATTTTCAGCTAACTTTCTAACTTCTCCTGCAACCACAGAAAATCCTTTTCCGGCTTCACCAGCTCTGGCTGCTTCTATAGCTGCGTTTAGAGATAAGAGATTAGTTTGAGCTGCTATTTGACTTATTGAGTCAGTAATACTGTTTACAGATTCTAATTTTGATACTAAAGCGTTTACTGTTGAAGTTGATACTGTAAAGGCATCTTCTAAATCAGCCAATGATAAATCTAAGTTATTAATAGAATTTAAACCTGTATCAGCCAGTTTATCAGTATCTAATACTTTAATATGAACATTAGTAATATTAATCGCTAAATCTTCCATATTTGATCTAAAGTTAGACAGCATGTCTTTAGCATTCTTAAGTTCTTTATTTTGGGACTCAGTATAAGATACTAATGAAGAAGCAGAAGAAATAATGCTTTTAATAGAAGAATCTACTTGGTCAGTTTTATTCTTTAGGCTACTAATTTCATTGCTTAGATCTCTCTGATTTGTATTAACATTGCTATCTTGATTTTTAGAAGGTTGTGTAAGGTTAACATCTAAATTTGTTGAAGTGTTATTTTTAAAAAATCCCATAGTCTAGTCCCCCTGTTAATAAATTAAAAATACTTTTTTAAAGATCTGTAGCTTTAATTAAATCCTTACCAGTACGAGCCATATCTTTAACTCTAGATGAAGAATTTACGCTTACGATAGTTTTTGAAAACCACAATAGTGCATCATGGTCATTTCCTAATTTTCGATTTAATTCACCAAGTAAATACATTAGAGAATCTCTTTGTAGTCCATATATAGGAAAAAGCTCATGTATATAAGCATTATTAAAGCCTTCAAGAGCTTGTCTAAGAAAAACTTTTTCTAAGTCTACATCATTTAACAATCTATACATCCAAGCAATTTTCAGTGAAATCATAGCTTTAGTGCTATCAGGAAGATTGATGAGCACTGAATTTAGTAAAGCTAATTTGAAACGTTCAATTGCTAATTTTTCATCTAAAATATCAGGGTATTCTCTTGGCTTCCATTTCGGAGTTACATTGCTTAAAACAAGCTCCTTTTTGTGGGATTTGAGCTTTTCAAAATCTGACCGCATTGCAGCATAACCGCAAGAATTACAGATAATAACATCATAAAAATATGGATTTACTGCTAGATATCGTACAAAAAAATCTGAATCTTTGGAAATAACTCGCGGTGACTTAGATTTAACAGTTTTTGTCTTGAAATGTGAATTACAAACAGGACAAAGTATTTGTTTGTCAAATAAGTGGTTTAATATGTCAGTATCATTCATTTTTAGTCACCTCATTAAAAGTACATTACTTTAAAAAAATTAATATTCTACATAAATTATATCATAATTTGAAGAATATAGATTATAAAAATTTTCAAAATAGTTTATTAATTATTATTATTAATTATACTTAATTTAAAGATTTTGATATAATAGATAAGGACAATATTGAGAAATGATGTAATTAAAGGGTGGTATTAATGGCAATAAGCGATTGGAAGGTTTTTTTAACGCCTTATGAGCAAGCAGTAGATGAATTGAAGGTTAAATTAAAATCGATAAGAAAAGAGTATAGAAAAAGAAATGAATATTCACCTATAGAATTTGTAACTGGCAGAGTAAAGGAAGTATCAAGTATATTAGAGAAAACTAATAAATTTGAGATACCAATAGACAGAGTTAGATATGAACTAGAGGATATTGCAGGAATACGAATAATGTGTCAATTTGTTGATGATATAGATACTGTTGTTGAAATATTACGAAGGCGTAAGGATATGCAGATTCTTTATGAAAAAGATTATGTAAGAAATGTTAAGGAAAGCGGCTATAGAAGTTATCATATGATAATAAAATACCCAGTAAATATGGCAGAAGGATTAGTTGAGATTTTGGCAGAGTTTCAAATAAGAACTCTAGCAATGAACTTTTGGGCAACAATTGAGCATTCTCTCAATTATAAATATAAACAACATATACCAGAACAGCTTAAAGAAAAGCTTAAGAGATCCGCAGATGCCGCATTTAGACTAGATGAAGAAATGTTAGAAATTAAAGATGAAATTAAGGATGCTCAAAAGTTATTTGAGGTGAAATCACACTTAATTTCTAATATAATGAATTCGTTATTGACATTAATAACTTTAGGTAAAGAAATAGAGGCAGCCAGGTATCAAAAAACATTAAACAAGTTGATAGAAGATGGAGAGGTTTGGGAATTAAACAGCTTACTTTTTTCTGTTAAAAGAGAAATTGAAAAATATAAAGATTAGAAAAATTTCGCATATGATCTAATAATAATTAAATTTGTAATGCAGGTTATGTGCAGAAAAAAAGTTCGATATAAGTTAGCAGTTAAGGAGGCATAGTCATATTTAAAGTGTATGTTTAGAAATCCCTTTTGGGATTTCATTATAAACCTAAAGTTGTTAACGATAAACTGTGGTGAAATTTTCTTTTTTAATCTATTAATGATGTAATTAAAAGTTATAAATATAGTTTTCGATAAAGAAATTTATATATAGAAGAAGGGTTATATTATCTGTTGGTGCTGGTAATTATAAGATTAAAAACTTTACTAGAAAAAGTATCCTGGTAATAAGCTCTATGGCAGTATCATGTAAATTCATAACATTTATTTTCATTTAGAATATTAAATGTGATAAAAGTGAAGATAAGATTAATTAAAGTTGAATAAGGTAAAGGAGAGAGAAGATGGATAGAGAACAATTATTATTAAAGTTAAAGAGTAATCCAGAGTATGTTCAAGAATTATCGGATATAGATGAAGATTTAATGCTATTTATAGTTGAAAATAATGGTAATAATATTAAATATATAAAGAGTCCTAGTAAGGAAGTCCAAAAACAAGCCATTATGAATGCTCCTTTAAGTATAAAATATATTGAAAATGTAGATGAAGAAGTTGGGATAATGTGCGTTAAAAGTCTATGGAATTCTTTGGAGTACATTAATGATCCAAGTGATAAGATAATTGAAGAAGCTATTAAAACAAAAGGCTGGGCGATTCAATATGTAGAAAATCCTAGCGAAGAGTTACAGCTTTTAGCTGTAAGTAAAGATTATGATGCAATTAAGTATATAGATAATCCTTCAGAAAAAATTCAACTTGCAGCTATAGAGAATTATTATGTTGCAATTAGATTCATAAAAAATCCTACTAAAAATGCTAAAATAAAAGCTATATCACTAAATGGAGAGGCTATAAATTATATAGCTAATTATGATTCAGATGATATAAAGTTATTCATTCATGAAAATATAAATGTAGTTAAGTATATTTATGAGAGTATCGATGTAAATTTAGTGATTGAAGTTCTTAAAGAAAAAATTGAAGATGAAAATGTTGAAAAGAAATATATTGAAGATTTTTTAGAATTAGAGATTCTAGAGATGGATAAAATCGGATTTGTTAAAGAGTTTGGAAGTAAAAATGCTAAAAAGCTATTAATAGATTATAAATTAGCATTGTAAGAGTCATTTTGAGATAAAGAGGTGAGAGTTTTGAATTATTCGGAATGTTTAAATACTGTAGATTTAATAATTGCATCAAATGATGTACCTTTAATCATAGGGGAAAGCGGAGTTGGAAAAACTTCGCTAGTTAAGCATATTGCAAAAGACAATGAATACTATTTGGTAACAATAGATGCTAATTTGTTAAAGGAAGGGGAGATTGGTGGATTACCAATAGTTGAAAATAAAGTTACAACATATGCAACACATAGTAAATTAATTGAAATAGAAAAAGCCATAAAGGAAGATAAACATGAAAGTGTTATTCTATTCATAGACGAACTAAATAGATGCGATCATGCTGTAGCTCAGGAACTTATGAATTTGATTTTAAATAGAGAAATTAATGGATATGTATTAGATGATAAAGTAAAAGTGATAGCTGCAATGAATCCATCAAATAAAAATGATGGTTATTATAACAGTAACTATGATGTTGTGGATATGGATCCAGCTCAAGAGGATAGATTTGTATGGGTAAGGCTTGATTCAGATGTTAAAGAATGGATCAACTGGGGAATGAGCAAAGAAGGAAATATCAATGAACATATTATAGAATTTTTATCTACTTTTCCTGAATATTTGCATACACCAGATTCTGAGGAAACAATAAAAGCTACTCCAAGAAGCTGGGAAAGGATATCTAAAGCATATAATGTTTACTTAAAAAATAAAGAAAAGTATTCTCTAGATATATTTTTAAATGTTGTAAAGGGAAATGTTGGAGTGAATATAGGAAATGATTTTGGAAGTTTTATAATAAACTTAAAGAAGACATTGATAAAAGTAGAGGATATATTTAGCAATGAAATTTTAAGTATGGAATTAAGAGAGGCTGTTAAGAAAGAAAATCATTCAAGGCTTTATATATTAGCTAAAAATTCATTAAAGTTCTTAGAAAATTATTCTTTAGAAAAAAACTTAAGGCTATTTTCCGAGATATTGAATTTATATCCTAGAGATTTAAGGCTAGGAATAATGAAAGAAATAAAGAGGGATTATAGTGGTGGAATATATGAAAAGCTACTGGATAGTGAAGCATTTATAGATGCATTTTTTGATATATTTAAATAAGGAGGCTAAGTATGGATTTTGAAGAAAAAAGACAGTGGCTTTTAAAAGAAGCATATGCTTTAGAAGAAAAAATTTATTCTAACGATAATTTTAAAAGAAGTTTCTTTGAATTAATTGAAGATGTTATTTTATACCTATTACAAACCCAAGATGCTTTTTTTGGACAATTTATGCTTAGAGTAAGAAGAAATATAAATGTAGACTTGACAGTTCCAATAGCTACTATTCCAAATAGAGATGGTTTTAATATGAATTTCAATCCATTTTTATTTTTAAATTGTAGCAAAAAAGAAATGGCTGCATTATTTAAACATGAAATATATCATATAATGAATTCACACTTTGAGAGAGAAAGAAAATTGAAAAATAGGTTTAGCAAAGAGGCAATTAGCATTGCATTAGATATTTCAATTAATCAATACATAAAAGATCTGCCAGGGTATAGTAGAAAGCTTAATGGCATTAATATGGAACATAATCTTTCACTTGAAGAAAATAGAAGCATTGAGGAATATGCAGAAGAAATATATAAAGCTATTAAATCAAGAGTGAAAGAAAGTAAAATAAATAATGATGATAATTCAAAATATGATATTGATATGTCAAAAGCACATGATTTATGGGATCAAATACAGATAAGCGATGAAGATATTAGAAATCTAACTAAGAAGACGGCAGTAAGCGCTTATGTTAAAAATACACCTAAGGGATTAGAAAACATAATTTTAGCGTATAAGGAAAAGGCTGAAATACCATGGCAGAGTGTTCTTAAAAATATTCTGCCAAGTGTAAAATCAGGATATAAGAAAACAATAACGAGAAGAAATAGAAGACAGCCTGAAAGATTAGAGTTAAGAGGAAGGCTGCCTGAATCTCAAATAGAACTTATTGTTGCGATAGATATAAGTGCAAGTATGAAAGAAGAAGATATACACAAGATATTGATAGAGATATTATCAATAACTTCAAATACTAAAAATAAAGTTACAATTATTGAATGTGATAATGAAATTAGGAATGTATATATAATTAAAAATGAAAAAGATATACAAAAGAGAAGTAAGGATAATGGATCAACTGAGTTTACTCCAGTATTTAAATATATTATTGATAATAATTTGAAAAATTCTGTGTTGGTATATTTTACAGATGGGGTAGGAGAAAAAGAGCTAAGAGTAAAGCCCGTTAATAAAAAGATAATATGGGTTATATCTGGAAATGAAGAGTTATCTTTAAAAAATCCATATGGAGAGATTAAAAGAATAAATACAGAAAGAAAAGAAGTAATAGAAGCTGGTATTGGATTAAAAATGGTCAATGAAGCTATACATGATTGGGCGAGATAAAAACTTTTATATGTTCAATTTTAAATATGCAAACATAAGCTTATATGTTAAAATAAATTAGAGCATAGGAGGGATGATTCTGATAAAAAAAATAAAAGGTTCAGATTATGTGATGCTATTATCTATGCTTCTTATAATAAGTATATTAGGTAATATTTATGTATTATTCAAATTAAATAATTATAAGTATAAATTAGGACAACAATCTTACATTGAGATTGAAGATTTTAAACAGAGAAATGAAAGTAATATGGATGTTTTAGCTAAAAGTATTGAAGAAGGCAGCATAAAAAATGAAGAATTATTAAGGCTTTACAAAAATTATGATGCTATGTCAAGTGATACCATAGAATTATGGCAGCAATATGGATCATATTCACAAGATTCAATTACTATATTTTCAAAAAACATAAAAGCAAATAAGATAGTTGAAAATGACATACAATCAAAAATGAAAGAATATATGTTTTCTACATTAAGTAAAGAAATGAAGAATGAGAATAAAAAGATGGAATTAAAAGATGATGATTTACAGTATTTTAAATATATGAATGAAATTTCTTCGAGAATATACGAATATTTAAATGAGTTTGGTAATGAAACATTACAAGGAGCAACAGGAGAAGAAAAAGAGAAGATGGTTGTGAAAAAATATTATTGGATAGATATGTTAGAGGGAATATATAACATAAGCAACGATTATGCTGGTGTACAATGGAAAATAGAAACTGTAGACTAACCTATAGATAAAGAAATCAAAAATTTGAGTTATTACTTATAACTTTTAACTCATAATTGATTAAGGGCTTTCGCCCTTAACCTTAAACTATGAATTGTAAGCTGGTTTAGTGGCATCCAGCACAAGAACCACCGCATCCACCTTCAGGCTCAATGACAGGTTTTAAACTTAAGCCATTACCTTCATTTTCTTCAGAAGAAAGAATTATAAATCCTCCGAACTGGTCGATTAAGCTTTTTTCATATATGAATGAGATGTCATTAATCTTTTCAACTTCGTCATCATCACTTGCATTTGAAACAGATATGTTAAATATTGGGCCGCTACATGCAGAGCCGGCAAAATTTATTCTAATATTAAAATCAGCTATTTCATTTTCTTCTAAAAAAGCTTTAAATTCATTATAAGCTTCTTCACTTATAGTAACATTTTTCATATAAACACCTCTACTTTACAAAATATTAATGAATTAAATCATTAGAATAAGTATAGCATATATGTATATAAATAAAAAGTTTATTTAACAGTTATATTGAAGTTAATAATATGTTATCATATTATAGTTTATTAAGTAGATATATGTTGCAATAAAATTACATTTGGGATGCATATTTGATAAGTAAGTATCTAAATGTAAAACGTATAAATTAATTATAATATATACATAAATATAAAAAATAGGTGGGAATGTTGCCCATTTATTAAAATATTATGATATAGTAAAGATATTAAGAATTCTATGTTAAATATTGTAAGAAAGGGAATTAACTATGAAACCATACAATAAAGATTTCGTGTTCCAAGAGATAAAAAAATACAGTGATTTAATTAATCAAGGAACTTGTGGTGACTATAAAATAGTTAAAGATACCATGAAAAAAGAAGATTTACATGGATATATGTATGAAAACAAAGA
The DNA here is from genome assembly GCF_000230835.1 of Clostridium sp. DL-VIII. Classification (NCBI taxonomy): domain Bacteria; kingdom Bacillati; phylum Bacillota; class Clostridia; order Eubacteriales; family Clostridiaceae; genus Clostridium; species Clostridium sp. DL-VIII. Next base: position 5,960,822 of record NZ_CM001240.1, on the reverse strand, counting down.
GGAATACAATGTAGATATAATTAAATTATATAAAAAAGGGATTAGTCTAATGAAACTTATGCCTAAGGAAATAGAGAGTTCGTATGAGTCTATTGCTTTTGCAAAAGGAAGAGTTGGCATAGTAGGTCTTGGGGTTGGGTATGTAGTTCAAGAAATTGCAATGAAACCTAAAGTTAAGGAAGTTATTGTGTATGAAGCAAATGAAGAACTAATCAATTTATACAACCAAAATTTTAAGCAAAATGATAAAATAAAGATAATTAAGGGTAATCCGTTTAAAGCTAAGGGAGAAAAATTTGATTTTTTCTATGTTGACTTATATAAATATGAATTAGTTCCTGAAGTTGTTCAAGACTATAAAATTTTTAATGATTTACATGAAATTGAAGAATATGCATTTTGGGGAGTAGAACATTTTTTGCTTAGCTGTAAGTATGAGGATATTATATGGGTGTATATACCAGAAAATTGGATTTCTATGAGTAAAAAAGCATATGAAGCTCTTGATGCATCTGGATATATAGAAAGCTATAAGCCGCTTGAAGAAGAAAAAGTAAAGAAAATATTATTTGAATTTAAAGAAATTTTAAATGCAGATATGTAAAATGTATGTGTTATAAATGGGAGGAAAATTATGATATTATCAGGAAAAGAGATATTAAAAAATATTGGCAATAGTATAATAATTGAGCCATTTAATGAAAAGAGAATAAATCCTAATAGCTATAATTTAACCTTACATAATGAATTATTAGTTTATGAAAATAATGTATTAGATATGAAAACTCCAAATCCAACTCAAAAAATAGTGATTCCAGAGGAAGGATTACAATTAGAACCAGGTAGATTGTATCTAGGCAGGACAAATGAATTTACTAGTACTAATAAATATGTCCCAATGCTTGAAGGTCGGTCATCTACAGGCAGACTTGGACTATTTATCCATGTTACGGCTGGTTTTGGTGATATTGGCTTTTCAGGATATTGGACGTTGGAAATTTTCTGTGTTCAGCCAATAATAGTTTATCCAAATGTTGAAATATGTCAAATATATTATCATGACATTCATGGAGAATATGATCTGTATAGCAGTGGAAAATATCAAAATAATACAGGAGTACAGCCAAGTCTTATGTATAAGGATTTTGAAAAATAATAAATGTCAATTATTTTTCAAAATCATTTAGTAATTCTATTATAAACATTGCACCTGTTTGAGACAGTGAGTTTTTTGAATGAATTTTACCATTTAGCTTTTCAATAATATTTTTACTAATGGATAATCCTAATCCTAGGTTCCCATTTTTCCCTTTATAAAATCTTTCAAACATATTGGAAAGATCAAAATCGTTAAAACCAGGCCTATCATCATAGATTATGAGCTTTACTCTGACATCATCTATAATTTCTAGGTTTATCGAAATGCACGTATTAGCATATCTGATACAATTGCTAATGATGTCATTAATTGCACGAGAAAGCTACCCAAACTAATAAAACTTCTCAAAATGACACCAATAGTAGTAATAGTATCAATAGTAGCAATGATACAGCACAATCAAATAAAAGCGATGATGGTATTGATACTTATGCTTAATAAAGCATTCTAGGGTATTAATAATAAACTTGAAGAAGAAGGCATATTCATTAAGCCTTCTTTTTTTAGTTAGTTGATACATAGGCGAATTTATATAAACTTAAACAATACTTCAATCAGTTATGAGTTAGATTTATGCTGTTTCTAACTGCATTGAAAAGGCTTACTTGAAAGTTATTTTATGCTATAATAAGTGAAAAGAAGGGCATAGCTATTAAAGAATAATTTGCATTTAGAGAAAAATATGAAAGGGAATTTACACTATTAATTTTGGTATATTTGAAAAATTATTGGTTAGGAGGAGTTATGAGTTTAGCAGAAGAATTTTATAAAAGCAGTATAGAAAAAAACAATAAGAAAAGTGAAGAGCTTAGTGTTAAAGTAAATATCGTTGGGTGGAGTAGATTAATAGCAGTACTTTTATGTGTTTTTATTGATTATTTATTATATAGAAAAAATAGCATAAGTCTTATTATATTATCAACTGTGTTCTTTGTGGTTATTTTTCTGATTTTAATTTTTTATCATAATAATATATTTGAGTATAAAAAAAGGATTGATTTATTAATAGGGATCAATAAAAAAGGATTAGAAAGGGTTAATGGAAATTTTGTGCATTTTGAAGATAAAGGTTCCGAATATTTGGATGAGCACCATCCATTTATAGATGATTTGGATGTATTTGGGAACAACTCTATCTTTCAATATATTAACACTACAGTTACTAAAGGCGGAAGAATAGAGCTAGCAAGACTATTAAAAAAAGAAAAAAAATTTAATAGAGATGAAATTAAAGAAAAGCAAGAAGCTATAATGGAATTAGGGAAAAAAATCATATGGAGACAGAAAATTATTGTTGAAGGAAGTTTAAAGAGGTCAAAAGATACAGAGCTATTTAGCTTAATCAATTGGAGTAAAGAAAAAGAATCATCTTCGAGCTTCCTAAGAATTTCAATTGCATGTACTTTTATTTTAATCACAATTTTTTCAATATATTTAGTATTAAAAAGAGTAATCCCAGCATCATTTTTAATGTTAGATTTTATGGTGAACTTTCTTGTCGTTAAGATATTATCTAAAGGGATAATGGAAGAAATAAAATTATTTGACTCTATAAAAAATAGTGTATATGGATATAGCAAAATTTTAAAATTAATAGAAGAGGAAGAATTTAACTCTTTCTATTTGAAAAGATTACAAAAACAATTAAAAAATGATGATTTGAGTTGTAAAGAGGAAATGGAAAAGTTTTCTAGAATATTAGATTGGTCAGGAAACAGCAGATATAATGCATATTATCTCATATTAAATATACTTGTATTTTTGGATGTATTTTTAATTAGAAGTCTAGAAAAATGGAGAGAAAGAAATGGTGACAATTTTAAAGAATGGCTTAAAGTCATGCATGAAATAGATGCATTAAACAGTGTAAGTAATTTAGCCTTCGAAAATGAAGAGTGGACTTATCCTGTCATCTTGGATAAAAGTGAAATAGATGGAATAAATATAGGTCACCCACTACTTGGAAAAAAGGCGATCAAAAATACATTTTCATTAAGTCAGGAACAGAAAGTAGCTTTAATTACAGGTTCAAATATGTCTGGTAAAAGTACATTTTTGAGAACAATAGGAGTAAACTTAGTATTAAGTTATATAGGAGCACCAGTATGTGCAGATAAGTTTTCTTGTGGAATTATGAATATATATACTTGTATGAGAACAAAGGATAACTTAGAAGAAAGTATTTCATCATTTTATGCAGAAATTTTAAGAATAAAAATATTGATCGAAGCATCTAAAAATGGTGAAAAAATATTTTTCCTTTTAGATGAAATATTCAAGGGAACCAATTCTAAAGATAGACATACGGGTGCTATAGTATTAATTAAGCAGCTAATTAAATATGGAGGGGTGGGACTCGTGTCTACCCATGATTTGGAACTGTGCGATTTAGAGAGGGAAAATAAGAGCATAATAAATTATAATTTTAGAGAATTTTATGAAAATGATAAAATTAAATTTGATTACACATTAAGAAAGGGAAAAAGTGAAACGCAAAATGCAATTCATCTCATGAAGTTAGCAGGAATAAACTTATAATTATGTGTAGTACAGATATCAGACTTTAAGCTTATGTGGTAGCTTACCGAAATCACATACATTTTTATTCCACAGGACTTGTGAAATTTTCGCTGGAAAGTTCTAAATGCGAGCTCGCATCCATTTCTGCATGTTCCCGAAGCAAGTTCGTGACAAGCAATAAATGGAACGAGCTCCCATTAATAACTTTCAGCAGCTCAATTTCAAATGCCTGCTTCATAATAATGTATATGATTTCTACTATAGATACATATAAAAGTTTAACTTAAATAGATAGTTATTATAGATATCAAATTTAAGACTTTAACATATACATTGGCGTAAGAACTATAAATTAAAAGACTTGCACAAATGTATAAATTTGCTTTTTGATTTGGGTATCTATAAATTAAAAATTATAAGTAACATTAGAAAGGATTAAATATTATGGGGTACATCATTATAGATTTAGAGTTTAACAATTTAAAAAATATAACTAATTATTATAAAGATTTTTTTGAAACATATGGTGAATTTAATGATATTGGATTAGAAAATGAAATCATAGAAATAGGAGCTGTGAAAGTAGACCAGTATATGAAGCCAGTGAGTGAAATTAGGGAATATATTAAACCTACAATTTTTCCGGTAATTAATCCTATAGTAACGGAAATTACTAAAATAGATATGAATATACTTGAGAAAAGCGGGATATCATTTGAAGAAGCTATAAATAAACTTAAAGACATGTTTGAAGAAGGAGATATTCTTTGCTCGTGGGCAAAGGATGATGTTGCAGAATTAATAATAAATGCCAACTATTTTAATTATAATGATTTAAGATGGCTTAATGAATATTTAGATATTCAGGAATATACAAGTAAGATGCTGGCTCATAAGAAGGCTTTAGGTTTAAAAGCTGCTTTAGATGAACTAAAAATCAAAGTAGATGACACAAAATTGCATGATGCATTGAATGATGCTAAATATACAAGTGAAGTTTTTAGAAGGGTATATAATTCTAGGATTATTAAGAATTATTTAGTTAAAGATATATATAATATGCCAGCTATTCATGTGGAAAATCTTGATGAAGTAAAAATCGATGAGTCAGAATTAATGTTGAAATGTCCAAAGTGTGGAAAAAAAGTAGAACTAGAGACACCAATAAAGCTTTTAAATTGGAGGTTTGCAGCTGTAGGTATATGTCCAAAATGTAAGAGTAATGTCTTATGCGAAGTATTGGTGAAAAAAACTCTTCAAGGAGATCAGGGATATAATGAAGTAAGCAGTATTTTAAAAGATCAGGTGTATTTAAATTACGTATATAAATTAGAGAATAATAGAGATTAAAGACAAGTTTAATAAAAATTAAGTAAATAGTAATGATTTCTTAAAAGAATTTTAGCTTTATATATGATAAAATATAGTTTGAAGACAAAATTAAATCAATACATTTAAGGAAAGGATTTTATTTATGAATATTGCCTTTTTTCTTACACCTAAAAATGAAGTAGTATGTGAAAGTCAGGATGCAACAATGAGACAAGTTATGGAGAAGATGGAGCATCATGGTTATACTGCAATACCAATTATTGATAAAGAAGGAAAATATGTTGGAACTTTAACAGAGGGCGACTTATTGTGGAAATTGAAAAATACTCATAATTTAGATTTTAAGAATACAGAATCTATTAGAGTTAAAGATATATCTAAGAGAATAACTCATAAATCGGTCTCAATAACATCAAATATAGAAAGTTTGATATCATTAGCTATAAGTCAGAATTTTGTTCCAGTAACTGATGATAATGGTATTTTTATTGGAATAATAAAGAGAAGTGATATAATAAACTATTGCTTTAACGAGATGGAAAAGAGAAAAGAGCTAGAAGCACAACATTTTTCTATGTATGATGAAGGCTGATGAATTAAATTATACGCTAATTGACAATTAGCAGCCAATAATTTATCATGAAATCCTTTTATATTCAGAAACATTTAATTAATTCTAGTTTATAATTTAAATTATATATAGATGTAATAAGAAAAACTATCAAATTGAAAATACTTCAATTTGATAGTTTTTCTATCTTGTTATTCTGCGTTTTGATATGCTTCAACTACAAAATCAAATTCAGTTACATCTGTTATTTCACCAAAGGAATCATCTTTAATTCCTGGATAATAGTACAATACTAATTTATCATTAGAATTAGTATTGTTTTCTAATAAAATATATAGCTTGTCTAATATACAATCTTCAACAACAGCTAAAACTTTATAATTTGAAGACATTCCAGTATCATTATTAACAAGGTCTAAGGTGAAATTATCAAATTTTCTTACATTGACCTTTTCTTTATCACAAGAGTAAATCATAGAACCTTCTCTACAACTGGAACACTTTTTAAAAGTACAGTCAAAAGCACAATTTAAACATTGGCAATGAGAACACTTCTCTAGCTGCATAAATGACTCTCTATTTTTAGCTTTAAAGTCTTGAAGCAGAGTAATGCTAGGACTAGATTTAAACATTGAAAATAAAGATTTCTTTTTACAATCAGCTTCAGCTGAATCTAAAAGTTTAATATATTCTTGAAGTATTGATGCTTTAGTAAAATATTTTCGTGTTTTTATATCTTTTTCAGAGAGAAAGGGGGATATTTCATTAATAGCATAAGCTACATCAGTATATATCTTTCCCCAATATCTTCTTTCCTCATTGATATAATCGATATCTTTAGAATTATCCATGTCGTATCACCTAATTAGTTTTATATTTTTCAAGTTCTGCATCTAAATCAACTTCATCTAATTTCTTGAATTCGCTGTCAAAATCATCTAAATCTCGTAATTCTCCTAAGCCTTGAGCAAGAGATTCTTTTCTTTGAATTTTTCTTTCAATACTGTCTATTTGAATTGAATTGCTCTTAGTTTGTACATTAGCAAGAACTTCATTAACTTTTTGAGATGCTTCAGCATTAGCGTATCTTGCAGCTGCTTCGTCTCTATAATTTCTTGTTTTTGTTATTTCTTCTTCTAAAGCACGAAGATTTGCTTTTAATGTATCAGCCTGAACTTTGGCATTATCATAACTTGCTTGTAAAGAAGAGATTCTTTTATCTGTTTCAACTTTTTTAGCTAAAGCTCTTTTAGCTAAATCTTCATTGCCTTTACTTAATGCTAATTTTACTTTTTGATCATAATCATCAGATTCTTTCTTTGCAGTTTCTAATTTTTTCTCAATTTCGTGAACATTGCCTAAAATTTGAGCTGAACTTAATTTAGCTTTATTAAATTGTTCATCCATATCCCTTAATTTTTGATCCAATAACTCAACTGGATTTTCCATTTCATCTAATGAATTATTTACCTTTGCTTTAATCATGTTTGACATTCTTGAAAAGATTCCCATGTTAATACCTCCTGAAATATCTATTATTTTTATTTTCTTTTATTTAAGTATTTTTTTATTATTATGATAACTACAATAAATAATGCAGCTAAAATTAAAGTATTAATTATTGAACTTATAGCTGAGCCAAAATAAAATGGACTGAAAAAGTGGCTGCCGCCTCCCCAGAAGAATGGCCAAAATGAAGACCGGCCATAGCCGCTGTTATATGTTTGAGTACTATTTCCACTATTATCTTTTGTATTTGCATTATTTGATGAATCAGTGGTTTTATTTTTATCAGTCGAAGAATAAGATCCACTGCTAAACCCTTTTGCGCCTCCATTACTTGAAGATGAGGAATTAGTAGAGTTATCTGAAGAATTATCACTACTGCTTGAATAATTACCTGACTTAAATCCTTCACTGCTCTTTGAACTAGTTGAACCACTGCTACTTGTGCCGGTAGAAGATTTGCTGGATGAACCACTAAATGATCCAGAACTAAATCCACTGCTAGATTTTGAACTGCTTGAACTGGATCTACTACTTGAACTAGATTTAGCAAATGCAGTAGTATTGTTAACTTTAGTTATGCTCGTAAATGATAAAATGTCTAAGGGTAAACTTGAAAATGTAAATATAAGTGTTAAAAACAGAGTTAAAACATATTTTTTTTTAATCTTATGAATAGTGATCACCCCTTAAAAGATTATGTATTTATTATATAGAAAAGCTCCTATATGCACAATATGGAAAAACGTCAAAAAAAGAACGAAAAACATGATTAGAATTAATTATTTCAATATGTAGTTGTTTTACTCATTAATAATAGTATTATCTATCATTTAAAAGGTTAATGAATACTGTTTAGTTCAGACCAGACATTTTTGACGAATAAAAGATAAACAGCTAATAAAATAAATATATGAAAGGAAGGACATATAATTGTTTAATATGATAATAATAAAATTATTTGGTAATTGAGTTTAAGTTGATAGGAGTTTTAGAATAATGAAATTTCGAAAATATTAATGCTGATTGAGATACATTGCATAAAAACATTTCTTGGATTAATATTATAATTAGACTAGGCATAATCAAAAAAATAACAATTGAAATTTTTATTTTCTTTCATATGCCTTAATCAGAGAGGAGGATTTTTTATGTCGAATGAAGATATGGAAATGAGCATGAGCGAACTTTTAAATAATTATGATGTAAAAAGATTGAGAGAGGGAGATATTTTAAAAGGTAAAGTTATTGATGTAAATGATAAAGAAGTATCGGTTAACATAAACTACGCTTTTGATGGATTAATAACTAAAGAGGAATTATCTTTAGATGAAAAAGACCCTAGAGAAGTAGTTAATAAAGATGACGAAATTTATGTATATGTTTTATCTCCAAATGATGGAGATGGGTATGTTGAACTTTCTTTAATTAAAGCTCAGGAAATAAAAGAGAAAGAAGATATAGATAAATTCTTTAAAGAACAAAAAAATATTGTTATTAAAGTTAAAGAAGAAGTTAAAGGTGGAGTAATTGCTTACTATGGAAATGTAAGAATTTTTATTCCAGGATCACTTGCGAGTAGAGAAAGAATTGAACTTGAAACTTTAGTAGGAAAAGAATTAGAAGTTAGAATTACAGAATTAGATTTAAGAAATAACAAAATTGTAGCATCAAGAAAAATCATTGAAGAGGAAGAATATAATAAGAACAGGAAAATAGTATGGAATAGTCTAGTAGAAGGCGAAAAAAGAAATGGTGTTGTTAAAAAACTTGTTAAATTTGGTGCTTTTGTAGATATTGGAGGAGTAGAAGGATTAATTCATCTTTCAGATTTATCTTGGGAAAGAGTAAATAAACCTGAAGATATAGTTAAGGAAGGGGATAAAGTAGAGGTATTCATAGGAAATATAGATAAGAAAAATGGAAGGTTATCTTTAATATTAAAAGATGTAGCTAAAGAGCCATGGACAGTACATGGAAATGATATTAAAGAGGGGGATGTACTAGAAGGGAAAGTTGTACGTCTTACATCATTTGGTGCCTTCGTGGAATTGTTTGATGGGATAGAAGGCTTGGTACACATAACAGAAATTACTGATGATAATATAACAAAGCCTTCAGATGTGCTGGAAGTAAAGCAAAAGGTAAAAGTTAAAATATTAAATATAAATAAAGAAGATAAAAGAATAGCATTGAGCATAAAAGAGGCTGTAGAAAGTAGTAAAGAATACCTTGACTATGTGGATCATGAAGATGATGGAGGAACATCACTTGGAGATTTACTTAAAGGTTTTAAGTTTGAGTAACTAAAAATATAAATGAAAATAAGTATGGGAGATGCCCCATACTTATTTTTATTTATGTCCAATATTTATTAAACTAAATTTTTTCAATCTTTAACATATTAGTTCCACCAGTATGAGTTGTTGGCATTCCAGCAGCAACTATTATGTCATCTCCAGGTTCAGTAATTCCTAATTTATATACTGTATTTTTAGCTTCAGTTAATATTTGATCTGTTGTGTTAAACATGTCGCACTTCATAGGACATATTCCAAAGTGTAAGTTTAATGTTCTTCTTACTTGATCATAAGGTGTTATTGCAATGATTGGCGCTTTTGATCTATATCTTGAAAGAATTCTTGCAGTTGCACCACTCTTTGTTGCAGCAACAATGGCCTTTGCATGTAAAAGATTTGCAGTTCTACAAGCAGAATAGCTTATTGCAGATGCGTAATCATTAAGAGAAGGTTCTCTAAGTCTTGCAGTTAAAGAATTGTAATCTAAATATTCTTCAGTCTCTTGAGCTATTTTAGACATTGTTTTTGCAGCTTCTATAGGGAAAAGTCCTGAAGCACTTTCACCACTTAACATGATTGCATCTGTACCATCAAAGATAGCATTACAAATATCACTAGCTTCAGCTCTTGTTGGAAGTGAGTTTCTAATCATTGAGTCTAACATTTGAGTTGCAGTTATAACAATTTTACCTGCTTCATTACATTTCTTAATTATCATTTTTTGATTTATAGGTACTCTTTGGATTGGAATTTCAACTCCCATGTCTCCTCTAGCAACCATTACAGCGTCAGTAACTTCGATTATGGAATCGATATTATCTACACCTTCTTGATTTTCTATTTTAGCTATTACTTTAATATGTTCACCATGATTTTCTTTTAAAACTTTTTTTACGTCAAGGATGTCACTAGCTTTTCTTATGAAAGAAGCAGCTATAAAGTCGACACCCATTTTACAGCCAAATTTAATATCTTCAATATCTTTTTCTGTGATTGATGGAAGTTTAATAACTACATTAGGAACATTAACGCCCTTATGGTTCTTAATTTCTCCACCAACTACAACTTTTGTGTGAATTGTTTTTCCTTCAACTCCAGTAACTTTGAACTTTAAAAGACCGTCATCAACAAGAATTTTTCCACCAACTTGTATATCTTCATAAAGCACATCATATGAAATAGAGCATCTTTTTTCATCGCCAAGAATTTCTTCTCCACAAATGAAATCAAAATTATCCCCTTCATTAAGAGTTACACCATCATTTACAAAATTATGAGTTCTGATTTTTGGACCTTTTATATCAAGAACTATAGCTGTTGCAGAATCCATTTCCTGGCTTAAACGCTTAATAAGTTTGATTTTTTCTCCATGTGATTCATGTGTGCCGTGGGAAAAATTCAATCTGGCAGCACTCATTCCGATTTCAATAAATTTTCTTAGAGTTTCTTCATTATCACTTGCAGGACCAATAGTAAAAATCATTTTTGTTTTTTGCATATAAACACCTCGCATTAAAATTTTGTATAATATATATAGTGTGTAAAATAATAAATCATAAAATAATAAAAATATACATAATATAGCAGTATGTAGCAGTATTTTATGATAAACTAATAAAAGATATGTATAATATTATTCTATCATATAATTAGAGAAAGGAAGAGAGTATAGAATGAAAAATTTAGATAATCTTACAAAGGAGAGAATCTTTTATCATTTTGAACAAATAAGTAAAATTCCAAGAGGTTCTGGTAATGAAAAGCAAATAAGTGACTATTTGCTTAGTTTTGCGAAGAAATTAGGATTGGAGTGTGTTCAAGACGACGCTTTAAATATAATTATTAAAAAGCCTGCTTCCAAAGGCTATGAAAATGCACCAACTGTAATTATTCAAGGTCATATGGATATGGTTTGTGAAAAAAATGGTGACAAAGTTCATGATTTTACAAAAGATCCTATAGAATTAGTAGTTGATGGTGATTATATATATGCTGATAAAACTACACTTGGAGGGGATGACGGAATTGCTGTAGCTTATGCAATGGCAATATTAGAAGATGATACAATAGCGCATCCTCCTATTGAAGTATTAATAACAACAGATGAAGAAACAGGAATGACTGGAGCTAATGCAGTGCAGGCAAAACATCTTGATGGAAAGATAGTTTTAAATCTAGATTCAGAAGAAGAAGGAAAGCTTTGGGTTAGCTGCGCTGGAGGAATCAGAACACAATCAGTACTACCTATTAGTTGGATAAATAAAAAAGAAAATACAAAAGAATTTGTACTTGATGTTAAAGGTTTAAAAGGCGGACATTCAGGAGCTGAAATTCATTTAGGAAGAGGAAATGCCAATAAATTAATGGGAAGATTACTTAGAGAAATTTCAAAAGAAATCGACTTTAATTTAGTTTTACTAAATGGTGGTGCAAAAGATAATGCAATTCCAAGAGAATCTGTAGCGATTATTTCAATCGATGCCTCAAAAGAAAAAGAATTAACTGAAATAAAAACAAAAGTATATGAAAAACTTAAAAAAGAATTTTACAAAAAAGACCCTGAATTAAGTATAGTAATGTCGGAAAATAAAGAAAAAGTAGAAAAGGTATTTTCAGATGAAACTACAAAAAAAGTAATTAGCTTATCTTATTTATATCCAAATGGCATAAATACAATGAGTTCCGACATAGAAGGTTTAGTAGAAAGTTCAACAAATATTGGGGTTGTAATGACAAAAGAAAATACCCTAGAATATCATAGTGCCGTAAGAAGTTCTGTACATTCGTTAAAGGATGAACTGGTTGAGAGAAATAAGTGCTTAACTGAAGCTTTAGGAGGAACACTTACAGCTCATGCAGCTTATCCAGAATGGCCATATAAAACCGATTCAAAAATAAGAGAAATATGCAAAAATGTATATTCTAGAATGTATGGTAAAGAACCAGATGTTGTTGCTATTCATGCAGGTTTAGAATGTGGAATCCTTAAAGAGAAATTAGGGGATTTAGATATGATTAGTTTTGGACCTGATATTATAGACATACACACTCCAAATGAACACTTGAGTATATCATCTGCTCGTAGATGTTTTGAATATGTATTAGAAGTTCTTAAAGAAATAAGATAATATCTATTTAAAGATAAGTTAACTATCAATATGATTTTATATTTGGTGGTTAACTTATTTTTTTATTATATTAAGTATGATGTTAATGAAAAAATGCTATGAGATTGAAATTAGTAAGAGTGCAATTTGAATAAGGTAAAAGAATATAAATATGAAGGATATTATTATTATTTTAAGAAAAATTGAGAAAGACAAAGATATTTTAACTTAAACAAGCATATGAAAGCGTTATCAGCTTGACCTGGAGCCAGCTTATGAATATACTAGAGACATGTGTTAAATATTAGGATAGTGAAAACAAAAATGAAAATGTTTTCTAAACTAAATAGGCTGGCAAATGGATTTGTTGTTTATTTGATTGTGCCTTAGTTAATGGAGAGGGAATAGAGATGAAAGATAAGAAAACTATGTTTACAAGATGCATAATTGCAACTTTTATTTTTTTAGGAGTTTGCTTTATTAACACTCAAAATGCTAAAGCTGATATTACTATGACATCAAACAAAGGGATTGTCCTTAAGACAAGTGAACTTAAGACAACTAAAGTAATTAAGGCACCATCAGATGCAAAAGTAACCCAAGATGAAGGAGATAAAGTTTCAAGAGGGGCCATTAGTAAGGGAAGCGAAGTGGTTAACTACGCATATAAGTTTTTAGGAAAACCATATGTTTATGGAGCTGCTGGACCAAATGCATTTGATTGCTCAGGATTAACACAATATGTATATAACAGATTTGGAGTAGGTTTATCACGTACTACGTACAGTCAAGTAAATGAAGGTCAAAATGTTAAACGTAGTGATTTAAAGCCTGGAGATTTAGTGTTTTTTAATACAGAAGGGTCGGTAAGTCATGTTGGTATTTATATTGGAAATGGAGAATTTATACACGCGCCGAGAACAGGAAAACCTGTAATGGTAAGTTCGTTATCTGATGGATATTATGCCGATAGATATGCAACAGCACGAAGAATATTTAGTTAACAATTGACAATGAACAATGTACAATTAATGAAGAAAAGCTTACAGCTTTTCATAAAATACAAATTTTAAAAATTCCATAAGGAATTTTAACCGGAATTGTACATTGTCAATTGTAAATTATCAATTAAAAAGTGGCTTAGCCACTTTTTTTATTTAACATAATTCATATATGTGTAACTCATAGAATAAATATATCATAAGAAAGCAGTTAAAAGTTATGAATTATGAGTTATGAGTTATGGATGAAAAGCCTTCAGGCTTTTCTAAAATAAAATTAAAGATATTCCAGAGAAAAAGTGAATGTTTAAATTTGAAGTGAGAATGCAAATATTGAATTTGCTTCTTCAAACTTTTGTAGAAGGTGAATATGAGCTGCATTTCCTTATTTTGAAACATGAACTCTCTCCACGAATTTATCATCCTAAACTCATAACTTTTAACTCGCAACTCTTAACTGATTAAGTGGGGGTGGAACTATGAGATACACAAGATATGAATATAAAAAATCAAGTAAAGTAAAATTTTTATTTAGTGTTGTGGTTATTGTAGGAATATCAATAAGCGGCGGACTATATGCCAGCAATGTCATTTTTCGGGGAAAAGAAATGCATGATATTAGTAGCAGCAGCAATTCAGGTTATTCAAATGAACTTCCTGAGATTATAGTTCTGCAATGTGGATACTACTCAAAAGAAGAAAATGCAAAAGAATCATTAACTGCATTAGCTAAATATTGTGAACCTTTCATAGTAGAAGATGATGGAATGTACAGGGTGTTAGCAGGAATGTATAACGAAGATGATGGCCTTAAAAAAATGCAGGAATTTAAATCAAATAATATTGATGTTACTAAAATTAATTTAAATATTCCCGATGATAGCTCAGAGAATAAAAAAATAGTGGAAATCGTTAATGGATTTTTAACAATTATAAATAAACTTCAAGATAATGAAGTTAAGAGTATAAAAACTACAGAATTTAAAGCGTGGACAGATAAAATTATAAAGGATGGAGATAATAATTCTAAAAAAATAAATGATTTGGGAAATTATGTAGAAAATTTACCTGATGAAATAAATAAATCGAATAGTAATACAAATATTCAAGAATTATACAAATTAATAAAAAACTAAGAATTTGATTAATAATTATTACAACAAAATTACATTTATATAAAAAAAGTCAGAAGTTAGTATAACAGACTTGTTTAAGAGCATCTTAAATGATAAACTATAAGGTATAAAGATGATATAAATAAACAAAATAAAATTTGTTACTTATTTAATAATAAAATTTATTGTGATGTGTAAGTGGAATTTTAAGATTGTTTATATAATGTATTGTTTTTGTACCTTTAAAATTAAGTGATTTTCAAGCTAAAAATTAATATGTCTATAATATGTATTATTTGTCAATGATGTATATTATACACACTTAGAAAAATAACAGACCAGCAAGATTGAATGACTATTTTGCGACATACTGGATAGACAAGTGCTGTTAATAGATTATTGTAACTATTAACAAATATATATTCCTGTCTGACACAAGGTATATGAAATATAGTGAACTGTTATTTTCTTAATGTGCGTAGATTTCTTTGTTTTAGGATGTGAATGAATATATGAGAGTGATATTAGCTTCTGCTTCAGAAAGAAGAGTAGAACTTTTAAGCAGATTAATTAAAGAATTTGATATAATAGTCAGTGACTTTAATGAAGATAAAGTTCTTTTTAAAGGGTCTATAGATGAATATGTTAAAGAGATAGCACTTGGGAAAGCTATGAATGTTCGAAAGAAATTATGTACTGATGCAATAATAATATCAGCAGATACTATAGTAACATTAGACAACAAGATTCTTGGAAAGCCGAAGGATGAAGAAGACGCTTTCCGTATGCTTAAGTCTCTTCAAGATAGAAAACATTTGGTTTACTCGGGAGTTGCTGTCATGAATACAGCTACAAATGTAATTAGGCAGGAAAGCCTAGCTACAGAAGTGGTTTTCTCTAAAATAAGTGATGAAGAAATATTAGAGTACATAAAAACAGGTGAGCCTTTAGATAAAGCAGGAGCTTATGGGATTCAAGGTATTGGAGGAATTTTCGTTAAGGAAATAAAGGGATGTTATTATAATGTTGTTGGACTTCCATTGAACAAATTAAAAGCTATGTTAGAAGAAGTGCAATAATTAATTATTATGGAATAGGGGTATCATTATTATGTGGAGGTAATATTTCAATGAAAAATAACCTTAAAATTAAGGATATGCCACAAGATGAAAGACCTAAAGAAAAATTATTAGCTTGCGGAGCAGAGAGCTTGAGTAATTCGGAGTTACTAGCTATTATACTTAGGACAGGAACTAAAGGAGAAAATGTACTTCAGCTTAGTGGGAGACTTTTGTCAGAATTAGAAGGATTAGATGGTATTTTAAGTGCAAGTTTTAATGATATAATAAACATAAGAGGCATAAAAGAGGGAAAGGCTTCTCAACTTTTAGCAATTGCTGAACTTTTTAAAAGATTTAAAACATTAAAATCAATGAGAAGAGATGTTAAAATAACTACGCCTAAAGATTTGGCAGATCTTCTAATGGGAGAAATGAATGAGCTAAATCAGGAAATTCTAAAGGTTATATTGTTAAGTACAAAGAATACAATTATTGGAGTTAAAGATATTTTTAAAGGTAGTTTAAACACTTCGGTTGTTCATCCAAGGGAGATATATAAGGAAGCAATAAATAAAAACAGTGCTTCTATAATTATATGTCATAATCATCCCTCAGGCGATCCAACGCCTAGTAAGGAAGATATAAATATTACATTAAGAGTTAAAGAATGTGGAAATATTATAGGAATCCAATTAATAGACCACATTATAATAGGAAATAATAAGTTTATTAGCCTTAAAGAAAGAGGACTAATATAAAAATTGGAAGGGGAAAAACGAATGGGATTTTTTGGATCAGGAAAAGATATGGGGATAGATTTAGGTACAGCAAACACCCTAGTATTTGTAAAAGGTAAAGGAATAGTTTTGAGAGAACCATCTGTTGTTGCAATGAATAACATGACAAAAAAGACATTAGCAGTTGGATCAGAAGCGAAGCTTATGATAGGTAGAACCCCTGGAAATATTGTAGCTATAAGACCATTGAAAGATGGTGTAATAGCAGATTTTGATACAGCTCAAACAATGATGAAGAGTTTAATAGAGAAAGTATCAACTAAGAATGCTTTTAAAAATCCAAGAATAATAGTATGTTATCCATCTGGAGTCACTGAAGTTGAGAAGAGAGCTATTGAAGAAGCAACAAAACTTTCAGGAGCTAGAGATGTTATTTTAATGGAAGAGCCTATGGCAGCAGCAATAGGAGCAGGACTTCCAGTAAGTGAACCTACAGGAAGTATGATAGTTGACATTGGTGGAGGTACTACAGAAGTTGCAATTATTTCTTTAGGTGGTATCGTAACTAGTAAATCACTTAGAATAGCTGGTGATGAATTAGATCAGTCAATAATATCATATATCAAAAAAGAGTTTAACCTAATGGTTGGGGAAAGAACTGCTGAACAAGTTAAGATGGAGATTGGGTCAGCGTATAGAACTTCAGATGAAGAAATGGTTATGGAGATTAAGGGAAGAGACATGATTACAGGTCTTCCTAAGATTGTTGAAATTTCGGAAACTCAAGTTAGAGAAGCATTAAAAGAACCTGTATATGCGATTATAGAATCAATTAAAACTACATTAGAAAAAACACCTCCAGAACTTGCTGCAGATATTATGGAAAAAGGAATAATGCTTGCAGGTGGTGGAGCTTATCTAAGAGGATTAGACACATTAATAAACAAAGAAACGAACATGCCTGTACATATTGCAGAGGCACCTCTTGATTGCGTAGTACTTGGAGCAGGGAAGGCACTAGAAGATTTTGATAAAATTAGTAGAGATCAAAGAGGTTAGTAGATGAAGCTTCTTAGAAATAAACTGGCAGTAACTATTATAGTGCTGTCAGTTAGCTTTTTAGGATTAATAGTATATTCTGCTAAGAGGGAAAATAGGAGTATTATTGAAAGTGGTGCCGGTAGTACTTTAAATCCTGTTCAAAGTATTTTATATAGTGGAACTAATAGAGTTAAAGAAACCTTAGATTTTTTCTTGAATTTCTCTGAAGTAAAGGCTCAAAATAAAGAGCTGACAGATCAGAATGCAGAGCTTGAAAATGAATTGACTTCTTATGCAAATTTAAAAGAAGAAAATGATAGATTAAGGCAAGTCTTAAATTTTGAGCAAGAAAGAAATAATTACAACTATATAGCATGTAATATTAAAGGCTATAGTGGTGGAAATTTCTTAGACGGATATATTGTTGATAAAGGTAAGAAGGATAATGTTCAAAAGGGTATGATTGTCATAGGAGCTGAGGGGCTGGTAGGACAAGTAACAAGTGTAGACGATAGTACTTGCATAATTCAATCGCTGCTTAATGAAAATATCTCCGTAGGTGTCATGGTTCAAAGAACCAATGATGTTACTGGATATATAAAAGGTTTTAAAGATAAGCAAAATGGAAATTTAGCAAAGGTATATGATTTACCAATGGATTCTGATGTTAAAGAAGGAGATGTTATAACTACGTCTGGAGTTGGTATGCTTTATCCAAAGGACATTAGAATTGGAGAAGTAATCAGAGTGGAAGAAGATAGTGTAAAAGTAATGAAAAATGCAGTAGTAAAACCATATGTAGATTTTAATAAATTACAAGAATTATTTATTGTATCTCCAAAAGATACAAAAGAAATTAAATACAATTAGAGGGTTTTAAATGGAAAAATTAATTATAATTTTAGTTTCTATAGGGTTAGTTATATTAGATAATTCATTAGTACCATTTTTTTCGATAAATGGTGCTTATCCAAGTTTATTATTTACATTTGCTATTGCTTATTCATTGGTTCTAGGAAAAGAAAAGGCTGTATTCATAGGAGTTGTAAGTGGAGTGCTTCAAGATATTTTCTTTTTTAATGGATTTGGAGTAAATTCTTTATTAAATTTATTGTTATGTTTTTTTGCAAGTCTAATAGGAGCATCTATAATAAAACATAAGAGATTAATACCTGTGATTTCAATCTTTTTTATTACAATTTTAAAATATATTGGAGTAGCCTTTATATTTTATTTATTAGGTATAAAAATACAGCTTCCAAGAAGTGTTTTTATGGGTATATATAATGGAGTAGTAATGTTTTTTGTATATAAGTTAGTGATAAAATTTTATGATGACGAGTATTCAAAGCAAAGATGGAGGTTTAAATGATAGTAAATAAACCAACAAATAAAAAGAAAAAAAGAACTTCAAGATATACTGTTTTAACTATTATTATGGCATCTATATTTTCAATAATTATTTTTAGGCTGATATATCTTCAGGTGTTTAATTATGAAGAATATAAAGATAAAGCTGATGTAACATCAACAAGATTTATAGCAGATACAGCTCCAAGAGGAAAAATATATGATGACAAAGGTAACACTTTAGCCACTAATATACAAACATATACTCTTACATATACAAAGACAGATGATGTAGAAAAGCAGTTTTATACAACAATGAAAGAGCTTTTCAAGATATTAGACGAAAATGGAGAGAAGATTCAAGATACATTATCATTAAAGATTGATGATAATAATAATATATATTTTGATTATAAAACGAGTGATAAAGAATCACAAAATGCGGAAGAATTGAGATTTAAAAAAGATAGAGGTCTAAATGATATATTAAAAAATAAGGATAAAGATCTAAAAGATGTTGAAGAATTATCTGATGAACAAAGTGCCGAGCTAGATAAAAAGCTTTTACAGCTCACACCAGAAGATTCCTTTTATGCTTTAGTAAGAGAGTATGGATTAATTGGACTTGTCGATCCAGATTATGCATCATCAAAGGATAAGAAAAAGATATATGATAATATGACCGATAAGGAATTGACTGATGAGATTATAAAACAGGGATATTCTTTAAATGACATTAGAAAATTTATGGTTATAAAAGATTTAATAAAGATGCAAAGTTTTAAAGGATATAAATCAGTAACCATTGCAGGAAATATCAAAAAAGACACAGCATTAATAGTCATGCAGAAGAATTATGATTTACCTGGAATAAATGTAAGTTCGGCGCCAATAAGATCATATCCATATAATAATTTGGCATCTTCGGTTTTAGGCTATGTGTCTTCAATTAATGATACACAAAAATCAACCTATGAACTTAAGGGGTATGATGTTTCATCAGATTTAGTTGGAAAATCTGGAATAGAATCTGCTTTTGAGGATCAATTAAAAGGTGTTAAAGGTGGGACTACAGTTAAAGTTAACTCCCAAGGTTCTGTTACTCAAAAGTTATTTGAACTTCAATCATATCCAGGAGATGATGTACATCTTACGATAGACAGAGATATTCAATATGCAGCTGAGCAAGCTTTAGCTGATAAAATTGCTGATATGCAGGCTAATGGCAGGGATGATAAAGGAAATAGACTTGCAAATGCAACTAGAGGAGCATTGGTTGCAGTCGAAGTTAAAACAGGAAGGGTATTAGCTTTGACAAGTTATCCTAATTTTAATCCTAATTTATTCACAGTTCCTGGACAATTAACACCTGAACAGTATCAGGACTATTTTAATCCTGATCTGGAAAAGTTTGGGCAGGAATTTATTAAAAGAATGGGACTTAATAAAACTGTTGATGATTTATTTCCAGTAAGAAATGGAGCTAGAACAGATCCGTATGATTTATATCCAAAACCAACGTATAATTATGCGACTCAGGCATTAATTCCACCTGGTTCAACATTTAAGCCTCTTACAGCGGTAGCAGGTTTGGAATCTGGAGTAATAACTCCTGATACAATGATAGATGATACAGGTGTATTTAATATTCATCCAGAGATTTTTGGTAAGGCTTTTAAACCAGGAGGATTAGACGCTCCCCAGGGAAATATAAATTTAACAAAAGCTATAGAAGAATCTATTAACTTTTATTTTTATGAAACTGCGACTAGAATGTATATACAGGCAGGAGGTAAGGCTAATAATGTTGAAGCACTAAATTCCCTTGCTAAATATGCTTGGCAGTTTGGAATGGGAGTTGATCCAAATGGTAATTCAAAGAAATCAACAGGAATAGAAATAGGAGACAGCTTCGGTGAGACTTATAATTTTACTGACAATAAAAAGTTAGTTTTATCAATGTCTACAGATAATATAATTGCTTTTTTAAGTAGCGGTCAATATAATGGAGTATCCTTTATTCCAATTGATATAAAGGATTCTGATAATGATAGTGATGTACTTAAAGCAGCTAAGCAGGCAATTAAAAGTAAAGTTAAAGATGCTATAGATAAGGATTCTGATAATCCGCAAGCAGTAGGCCACGATGCCTTCGCAAAGGATATTAAAAAAGATGTCCTAGATTTTATGAATAATTCAGATGAATATAAAGCAAGTATATCTGGAAGAAATGTAAATATTGATTCTCAGGCTGGAATAATTGCAGAAGAATTAGCTCAGTTTGCAACTAATGATACACCAGGACAAGTAAGATCACCAGGTTCGCTTGTTTCAGCATCAATAGGTCAGGGGATGAATAACTTTACTCCATTGCAACTAGTATCATACATATCAACTCTTGCAAATGGAGGAACAAGATATAAGATTCATTTAGTAGATAAAGTTACAGATGGTGATGGAAATGTGGTTCAAGAGTTTAAACCGGAAGTTTTAAATACAGTTCAAATGTCAAAAACTACCCAACAAGCTATCAAAAACGGTATGACAGCTGTTAATAATGAAGAAGGCGGTACAGGTAGTGCTACATTTGCTGGATATCCAATTAAAACAGCTGGTAAAACTGGTACAGCCGATTTTGCTGATGATCAATTAGAAAAGGGTAGAGAACCTTTTGCAACTTATGTAAGTTTTGCTCCAGCAGACGATCCACAGATAGCTGTGGCAGCAGTCGTATTTGATGGAGGTCATGGTAGTAATATTGCATCAGTAGTAAAAGCAGTTTATGATTCTTATTTTAGGGATCAATTGCAAAATGATACACAGTATACTTCATCATCGGATACGTGGAAAAAATATGTTTTAGGCAATCCGTATAATCAAAATGCGGATGCTTCACAAACAGCAGCAAATAATACTAGCAATAATAGTAACAATGGTAACACTGCTGCAACTCAAGATAAAGTTGTAGTTAAAAAGGATTAAGGTACAATTAAAAAAATAAATTATATATTTTTTAATTAAGTTAATTTTCTCTATTAGGGTATACAATAATAAATGTTGTATAATAAAACCTAATAGAGATTTTTTTGCTTAAGGCACAATTAGAAGATAATAAATCCATTTGTTAACCCATTTTCTGCTATGCTGTGGAGGTAAATTCGCTTAATAGACATAATATGAGGGCGATTTCTCTCATTACTTGATGAAAAATATTCATGGCAGCTTTGGATTTGTTATTTATGCCTATGTACCTTAATTAATGGAGGACAATATGAAATATAATAATATATTAGAAGGTAAATTTATATCAAGGCCCAATAGATTTATAGCACATATAGAAGTTAATAATAAGATAGAAATTTGTCATGTTAAAAATACAGGAAGATGTAAAGAATTATTAACTCCGAGTGCTAAAGTATTTGTTCAGGAAAGTAATAATCCTAAAAGAAAGACTAAATTTTCTCTTATAGGAGTTATAAAAGAAAATAAAATGATCAATATGGATTCGCAAGTACCTAATAAGGTCGCTTTGGAATGGCTTTCAAAAGGAAACTTATTTGAAGAAATTACTCTAATAAGGCCAGAAACTAAATATAAAAATTCGAGATTTGATTTTTATGTTGAAACAAAGAATAAAAAAGCATTCATAGAAGTAAAAGGTGTAACCTTGGAGGAAGATGGGGTTGTGAGATTTCCAGATGCACCTACTGAAAGAGGTGTTAAACATGTTAATGAACTTTGTGAATGTATACAAGATGGATATGATGCTTATATAATATTTGTAATACAAATGAAGGACGTTTTATATTTTGAACCAAATGTGAAAATGCATAAAGAATTTGCTGAAGCATTAAAAAAAGCGAAAGAATGTGGTGTTAATATATTAGCAGTTGATTGTGAAGTTACAGAAGATAGTATTAATATAAGCGATTATGTTAAGGTTGTATTATAAGGTATAATCAAAAAATAATAGACCAAAAGTTTCATGCTTCTGGACTATTATTCTTTTGATTATGCCTAAGGCACATGAAAGAAAATAACAAGTCCAAAATGCCATGCATATTTTTCATCAGGCAAGGAGGCGGATTGTGATCATAGCCGAGCCTATTAGTACGATCTGCCGACGCAGGATGATGGAAAATAGGCTAGCAGATGGACTTATTATTTTTTTGATTGTGCCTAAATAATTCTGAATAATGAACGATAATTTGAAAGAGAGATATTTATAAAATATACATTAGACAAAGTTGCAGACTTATATCCTTTAATTTGCCAGTAATTATGATTTTTTTATAAATTATTACAAAATTTAATGAAAAATCATTGAAAGAAATGTATGAAAATAGCTTGCATAATGTTATAATTTTATGTAGGTAGCCATTTTCAAAAGAATTTAACTATTTTAACCTGCAAAACTTATTGGAGGTCATTAATGTATAATAATGATGGTATTTTAATAAAAGGTAATAAAGATGGAATAAATACAACCATTAATATGGAGAAATTTTCTTGTTTTGACGATATGCTTTTAGTATTAGTAAAAAAGCTTTCTAAGGGAAAACACTTTTATAAAAACACAACATTAATTTTGAGAATAGCTTTGGAAGCTATTAACAAAAAGGAATTGGAAACTCTTAAAGAAACTTTGCTAACCAAAATAGAATTGAAGGATATCGTATTAGAAAATATAGAAAAAGAGTCTGAAATGGAACAAGTAAATAAAAAAGAAAGCAGAGTATTTTCAGGTGTATACGAAGGAAGGTCTAAATTTATACGAAAAACCGTTAGAGGTGGAGAGTGTATAAATTATCAAGGAAATATAGTTATAATTGGTGACATAAATAGTGGAGCAGAAGTTTATGCAACAGGCAATGTAATTGTTTTAGGCAGGATAAGAGGTAAAGTAAGTGCAGGAGCTAATGGAAATACAAAAGCAGTAATTGCTGCATTTTCATTGCAGCCAGAGATATTAAAAATTGCAAATGTTATAGCAATGTCTCCAGATGATTCTGAAAAACCAAAATATCCGGAATTGGCAAGGATTAAGGATGGGTTAATAATAGTTGAACCGTATTTACCAAATAAATATATATATTAGAATGTCGGAGGGATTTTTTTTATGGGAGTATCTATAGTGGTAACATCAGGTAAAGGTGGTGTTGGTAAAACTACAACTACAGCTAATATAGGAACTGCGTTAGCATCACTAGGTAAAAAAGTAGTTGTTATTGATGGTGATACAGGGCTTAGAAATTTAGATGTATTACTGGGTTTAGAAAATAGAATAGTATATACAATAATTGATGTAATAGAAGGAAGATGTAGATTAAAGCAAGGCCTTATAAAAGATAAAAGATTTCAAAATTTATGTCTTTTACCAACAGCTCAGACAAAAGATAAGGATGATATAAGTCCGCAGGAAATGCTTAAAATAGTAAATGAGCTAAAGGAAGAATTTGATTATGTACTAATAGATTCACCAGCAGGTATTGAGCAGGGATTTGAAAATGCAGTAATTGGTGCGGAAAAGGCGATTATAGTTGTAAATCCTGAAATAACATCCGTTAGGGATGCAGATAGAGTTATTGGTAAGCTCGATGCGAAGGGATTAGATGATCACTCAGTAATTATAAATAGATTAAATTATGAAATGACAAAGAATGGCGATATGCTTGATGTATCTGATATAATAGAAACTCTTTCAATAGAGTTATTAGGGGTAGTACCAGATGATAAGAATATAACTATTTCAACTAATAAAGGTGAACCAATTGTATTAGATGAAAATGCATTTGCGGGACAAGCATTTAAAAATATTGCAAGAAGGATTATGGGAGAAGAAGTTCCGCTTATGAATTTACATATTGAAGAACATCAGGGCTTTTTAGGCTCCTTAAAGAAGCTATTTAAGCGCAATTAGGGGAGGATTAAAGATGGGTTTTTTTAAGAATTTAAACAATAAACCAACACCTAAAGAGGTTGCAAAAGATAGATTAAAGTTAATTCTTATACATGATAGAGGAGAAATTGCTCCAGAGATTATAGATAAAATAAGAGAAGAAATTTTGGAAGTAATCTCTAAGTATATTGATATACAAGTAGATGATGTTGAAATATCAGTAAATAAGAGCGGTGATGAAGAAGGTGAAAATACTTCTGCATTGATAGCAAGCATTCCTATCAAAAATGTAAGGGGAAGATAAGGAACAATCAAAATATAAGAGGCATTTATTTTAAGAAAGTTAAAGAATTAAGTCTTTCTAAAAATGCATCTTATATTTTTTTATAATTATTGAAGTAATAGAGATTTAAAAGAGTATAAAACTTAAAAAATTAACTAATAATATTATTCCTATGAAACTAATAAATATAATAATTTATTTTGCTATAAACATTAAAAAATAATAAATAAATTCTTAAAATTATTACAAAATTATTATGATTCATTTAGTATGTACAATTATTATGGAGAATGTAGTGATAATAATGTATAATTAAGATGAATTAAGTTACATAAAAATAAATATTATTAAAACAGAGTTTTAAGGATATTTATTATAATTTTGATTTTTTATTGTTAAGGGTTAGAGGTTCATAAGGCCTGATGGGCTTTAGAGTTAATCATTAACTGAAATAAATAGAATTAGGAGGTGAAAGATTGTTTCGACAGTTAAAATTAGATGGAAGGTTAATCAAGGAAATTGATAAGACTATATTGATTTCTTTAATACTTATAGTTTTATATGGTATATTTAATATATACTTATGTACAAGAGGCGGTCAGTATCAAAATTCTGCCAGGCAGCAGCTGTACTGGTTTGGGCTATCACTTATCGGATTATATATAATTATAGCAATAGATTATACAATAATATTTAATTATGTTCCAATATTTTATTGGGCAACGGTTGTACTTCTAATATTAACTATGGTTCCTGGAATAGGAATTGTTGTAAATGGTGCAAGAGGATGGATTAATCTTAGAGTTGCTCATATACAGCCATCAGAGTTTGCAAAACAAGCTATTATACTCATGTTAGCTAAAAAGTTAGATGACATGGATGGAAAGATAAATGATGTTAAGAACTTTTTCACACTAGCATTCTATGCTATAGTACCAGTAATATTTATTTTAAATCAGCCAGATATGGGAATGAGCATGGTATGCTTTTTTATAGTTTTAGGAATATTTTATACAATGGGCTTTGATACAAGAATTATTGGTGGAGGATTAATGTCTCTAGTACTTGCAATAATACTGGTTTGGAATTCAGGATTTATACAACCATATCAAAAAATGAGATTTACAGCGTTTCTAAATCCAGAAGCTGATGATGCAAGTACGTATCACTTAAGTCAGTCTTTAATAGCTATAGGTTCAGGAGGGATACGTGGAATTAATCCATCTTTAGGTGAAAGTGAAGTTACAACTTATGCTGCTCAAAATGTTCCAGAAGTTCAAACAGATTTTATATTTGCTGCAATTGCAGATCAATGGGGTTTTCTTGGAGCTGCTTTATTATTATTGCTTTATGGGTTACTCATATATAAGATGATAGCGATAGCACGAACTTCAAAAGATATTTTTGGATCGGTCATATGTACGGGGATAGTTTCATATTTTCTATTTGCTATATTGCAGAATATAGGGATGACAATAGGACTATTACCAATAACAGGTATAACCTTACCACTTGTAAGTTATGGAGGAAGTTCTTTGCTTACAACCGTAATTACAGTTGGATTAGTGATAAATGTAGGGATGAGAAGGAAAAAGATTTACTTTTAAATCTTAATTAAAATTAAAAATAAGATTAATAATTCATTTACAAGACTATAAGATTTGGAAAGAATCTTATGGGTAAGTATTAAATTATTAATCTTATTTTTTTATAAGTTTCATAGCCTAAAATTAAGGCACAATCAAATAAATATAAATTACAAATGCAAAGAGAAAAGTTATTTTCATAATTTTATTGTGCACAAAATATAATTAAATAATAATAAATTTAAAGGAGTGTTCTATGAGTAGTTATAGGTCAGCTTATGAAAATTATTATAAGAATATAAATAATGCTACAAAACAAAAAAGAGATAAAGGTAAATATTCAATCTGGACTGGGAAGAAAGACAGATCTATAAGACCAATATATGGCGGTAGTACAAATATTACAGGAACAAATTTTATAATAAAACGGATAATTAGTGAACTAACAGGAGCCACAATCTTATTATTATTTTTTGTTGCATTAAAGTATATTCCATCAGCTCAAATTGAGGAGATGCACATAAAATCCAAACAGGCTTTAAGCTATAATTTTAATTATGATCAATGCATAGATGCATTCAATACAATTCAAATGGGAAATGTAAGAGGAAAAGATCTTAAGATGGGCAATTTTACTACTGAAGACTTAAAAATAGAAAATTTAAAAGCAAGAGCATCAAGTTTTATTGAGTACTTAAAGAATAGTCAGGATATGCAAAATTGAATTATAGGATTAGGAATCTATTATCTTTTTCCATACGCTTAATTATAACTGCCTGCGTGCATATCTTAAATCGTTTTTATATAGCAATATTATAGGGGTTGAAAATGAAAAAATGGTATATAGTATTGATTTTAGAATTATCAATATTAATGTGGCTTGGAGATTTTAAGAGTTATATTATTCTTAGTTTTCTATGGGTAATATTGCATGAATTTGCACACATAGTAGTTGCAAATAAATTTGGATGTAAATTTAATAATATTAATATTAGTATATTAGGTGCCAAAGCTGATTTGAATGATATTGATGAGTTAAATGAACGAAAAAAATTAGTATTATATTTAGCGGGGCCCTTTTTTAATCTTTTTATGGCTGTTATTGCAGGCTTTTTTTATGAGTATTTTAAATATGAATTTATTAGAAATAGCATGATTATAAATCTATCTTTAGGTGCATTTAATTTATTACCGGCATATCCTTTAGACGGTGCAAGAGTGACTGAAATATTATTATCAAGAAAATTTTTATATAAAAAAGCAAAAAAAATTACTGAAACATTTAGTTTTATTATTTCAGGAATAATGTTTGTAATATTTAGTATAATAATTTTATTACATAAAGTAAACATAAGTTTATTTCTTGCAGTTATATTAATCACATATGCAACATTTGTTGAGAGAGAAAAAACTATGTATATAATAATGGGGGATATGTTTAAGAAGATAAGAAGATTAAAAAAATATAACTATATAGAAAATAAATCTATTTCTGTCCATTATAAAAAGGGTTTAGTTAATGTATTAACTCTAGTTGATAAAAATAAGTTCAATACATTTTATGTTCTAAATGATGATATGGAGTTAATGGGAATAATACATGAGGATGAACTTATAAGGGCATTAAAAGATCATGGAAATATAACCCTTGAAGAATATATGAAAATAAGAAAAGATGGTACTAAAGATAATTAGATTTGATTTAACAAAAAATAACATAAAGATAATAGCTATTTAACCTATCTTTTTTATAATTATATAAAAAGGGTGTGAGTTAGTAATATGGATACATTACTTCACGGCAAAATAGGATATATCTTGGGTAAGGAATTAATTAATAATGGGTATTTAGGTATTACTATTAAGTCTTTTATTTATGGAAATATGCTGCCTGATTTTAGCCCTAAATACAGAATGACTAAACATGAAAAAAGTGAAGACTTTGATATTGTCTTAAAAATGATTGATGAGCTAGCATATGATAAGATAAAGGTTAATGAAAATATTTCAATAAAATTAGGAATGCTGAGTCATTATTTATGTGATTTCTTTACATTTCCTCATAATGAGGCATTTAGAAAAAATATTATTTGCCATGAACTTTATGAGCAGGCACAGAGAATTTTATGGTGGGGAAAGCTATCTGAAGTTTGGAATGAATGCAGCAGGGAGATACAAATTAAACTGGAATCCAAGAGAGATATTATAAATTATATTGAAGACATGCATAGCATTTATAATAGGAATCCTGGTGATAAAAAAAGAGATATTATTTTTAGTAATATTTTAATAAGGGTTGTTTGCCCATCCATACTAAAAATCAGAGAGAGCCAAAGAGCTTTGAACTCTAATAAAATAGTTAATAAACTTCAAGTTAATATAATATAGCATTTACAAAAAGATAGAGTTAATAGTTGTAGATATCGCAATTATTAACTCTATCTTTTTATGCTTTAGGGTCAAGAAAGCACCTGCAAAGCTGATTATCTTGATTTAAATAAATATAACAAATAATTATAAGAAAATTTGTCTAAGAAAATCTTTTATAAAAAGTAATAATTAATGCAACATTTTCCTTTAGTAAATAGTATTAATAGTGAAGGAAAAATATATATGAGTTTTTAAAGCAATGCTGATATATATAATGTAAAATATAAATAAAGAAATATGAAGGTGGGTGTAATTTATGAAAAGGAAAGGAATTTTAAGCGGAATATTAACAATCTGCTTAATGCTATCAAGTATTTCTATTCCAGTTTTCGGAGCAGAAGAGGATAGTAAAGGTCTTGAGCAAGCAATCGTTACAGCTAAAAATATTATAACGGTTCCAGATGATTATTCTGAGTTTACACATAATTTAAGCGAACAAGATACGGTTAATGGAAAAGTTAGAGTTTGGATGCTTAATTGGTCAGAAAAAGAAGGCAAAAATGGATATATATCTGCATCTGTTGGTGAAGACGGCTTTTTATATAACTATAATAAATCAGTTAGTGATGAAAATTCTAATGGACTTGCAAAGGTTACAAAGGATGAAGCTAAAATAGAAGCAGAAAAGTTTTTAGATAAAGTAATTCCTTCATCTTCGGAGCAAATGAAAGCAATTAATAACAATTATACTGATTATTCAGGGGATGAATATAATTTCACTTATCAAGAATTTATAAATGAGGTTCCAGTAAATTTCGTTACTGTAAATATTGGTGTAAATAAATATAGTGGCGAAGTTACATCTTTCAATGGGGAAAATCCAGAGATTAAAGGAATGGAATATCCAAGTTTAGATGGTGTTCTTAGTCAGGATGAAGCAGAGAAAGCTTATATGGACAAATTAGGAGTTAGCTTAAAATATTATTCTTATTATGATGATAAGCAAAAGAAAATGGATATATTTGCAGGATATTCTATAGATAGTAATGAAAATAAGGCCATTGATGCAAAAACCGGACAAGTTATAGTACCATTTAAAGATAGTCCAATATATGCTGATAAGGCAGAGGGAGTAACAGCAGATGTTTCTCAAAATAGCCTGTTTAGAGGTCAACAGGCATTGACACAAGAAGAAATTGATGCAATTAATAATGTATCAAATCTCATTACTAAGGAAAAAGCAGAAAGTGTTCTTAGGGAAGCGTCTGATATGATAACAGCTGATATGAAAGTTACGGATTCATCGTTAAATAAAAATTATATTAACGATGGTTACACCTGGAGAATCTCCTTTGACAATGCCTATGGTGAAGTAGATGCTAAATCTGGGGAAGTAATTTCTCTACATCTTTATAATAATAATAATACAGCTAATCAAACTATATCAGAGACATATGGAAAAAATATAGCAGAGAACTTTTTGCAAAAAATTGCTCCTAATAAGTATGCACAAACTAAATATGAAGATAGCAAAGACCCTATTATTTTGAAAATAAGAACTATCCAGCCAGAGGGAGATATTTTCTCTTTTAAATATGTACGTCAGGTAAATGGCATAGAATTTGAAGATAATTCATTACGAGTTGATGTTAATAAAACTAATGGTAAGGTTGTAGGATATGATAATAATTGGGATGATAATTTGTCATTCCCAGATGTCAGTCAAGCAATAAGCAAAGAAGCTGCATTCAATAAAATGAAAGACTTAGCTGGTTTTGGCTTAGAATATACCAAGGTAGATAAAGACAAGATAGGGCTTGTATATAATTTTAATAATAATGATAATTACATTGTTGATCCTATAAGCGGAATAAGATTAGATTTTACTGGACAAGCATATAAAGAAAATAAGTTACCAGAATACACAGACATAAAGGGACAATGGTGCGAAAAACCTGTAGAAGCTCTTTTAGATAATGGATATTATATTGATGGAGACAAATTTAATGCTAATATGGGTATTACCCAAATTAATTTCTTCAAATATATGTATTCACCTGTAAAAGATAATTATAATAGCGATGATGAATTTTATGATATGCTTATAAAAAATGGAGTAATTAAAAAGGAAGAAAAAGCTCCTAATTCTCTTGTTTCAAATCAAGAGGCAGCGAAATTCGTTATAAGATATTTAGGATACGATAATGTAGCTATTCATCCTGAAATATTTAATAATCCATTTAAAGATAATATAGATGAAAAATACAAAGGATATGCGGCAATGAGTTATGCTCTTAATATAATTAAGGGTACAAATGGTAACTTTAACGGAACTCATGATATAAATAATGGTGAAGCAGCTGTTATTATATATAACTTAATAAATGCAGGGAAAAAGTAAAAATAAATTCAGAAAAAATAAGGTATGAAATAAAAAGAGGATTTTCTATTTTCAAATTATATTGATTTGAGGAGTTAGTCCTCTTTTTTTATTTAGCTATCACTTATGAAGAATATCTGTTGCAACTTTGGACTTGTTATTTATCTTTTTACATTCCTAATTAATGGAAATTAATTTGGAATTTGAATTTTGTGTTGTTATTATAAGATAGCAGTGAATAAGATTATAATAAGACACATGAAAATAAACAACAGGTCCAAGATTGTCTTCAATATTTTTCATCAGGCAAGAAGAGAAGGTAAATTGACTTGCTATTCATTTGATTGTGCCTAAGCTAAAAGTATATTAAAAAAATAATAGTTGGGGTAATTATTTATGAGAGATGAAGTATTAAGTTTTTTATCACAAAAAAATAATCTTTACCTAGGAAGTGATAAAGAAATAGAAATAAAAGAGGCTGGACTATTTCTGGAAGATGATTTGGATTTGTATTCTATAGAAGAAATAGGATTTGAGAAAAAAGCATCTAGAAAGGAAGCTATAGAAAATATTTTAAGCTCAATAAAAATAGGTGGTATAAATTTTATATATTTAATAATAGGTCATACTGATGCTGTTCGCTTTTATTTTGGAATAGCAAGAGATTTGTATTATGATAGAGAAATGGAGTTAGAATTAGAGGAAATAGGGGATTCCATATTGAAGCCAAGTATAGAGAAAAGCCTAATTGACAGTAAAGTTTCAAAATTGGTATCAGATGAAAAGCAGAAGTTATTTGAAGCTATTAATAGAATGGAATATTTTAGCGCGCTAGAAGGAGTTCCAGGATTAAATGAAGAAGCAGATAAGTATATGGATAAATTAGTTAACATTATGAATGGCGATGAATATGGCATTTTGACAATTTCAACTCCTTTAGATATTAAGGATATATGGAATGTTGAAGATAACTTAATGAATTTATATACATCGTTCTCGTCTCTTGCTATAAGTGATGTGCAAGAATCTGTATCTAAGTCATCTACTACTAGTATTGCAACTTCGGCAGGAGAGTCATTTACAAATGTAGTCAGTAATTCATTATATCTTGAGAGTTCTCGAAGTGAACAAAAGGGAAGCGATACATCTGCCAATGTATCAGAAACAAATGATAGATCAGAAACAATTCAAAGGAACAATGAAAATAATTCGGCAAATAGAAGTATTGCTACATCAAATAGTAATCAAGAAGGTACAACTATAGGAGAGAGCTTTAATAAAAGTACTACAAGAACTGTTACAATAAATCCTGGAGTTTCTACAGGAAACACAACAGATTCATCCGTAACAGAGGTACGAGATACAACAGATGGAACCTCAACAAGCACAAATATTGTAACTACAAATAAAGAAGTTCAAGAGTGGATGACATATATAGATGAAATTCTTTTTCCACGATTAGATTATGGAAAGGGAAAAGGAATGTTTAATACCTCAATGCTTTTGTTTACTGATAAGAAAGCTACATTAATTAAATTAGAGAATCTAAGTAAGTTGCTTTTAGGAGGAAAGACTGGAAATAAGATACCAATAAGAGCTTTTGATTTAAATAAAGATAATGCTAAAATAGATATATATAAGAAATTTCAATTACCTCATGGTAATTTTCCAGAAGGAAAAGGTATAAATAATCCATTGGCTAGAAGTGCAATTTCACAATATTTAGATGATCAAGGAACCTTGATATTCGGAAATCTGATTTCCACCAAGGAGCTTAGTTCAATTATTACATTTCCACAAAATGAAGTTAAAGGATTAAACTTTATTAAACCACGTCAATTTGTTATTAATATACCTGATAATATTAAAGAGGAAGAAATTAATTATTTAAAAAAAATATTAGAGAGATTATTGGGACAAGTCGATGCAAATTAAAGATAACTTGAACATAGTTTAAAAAAGTGCGAAATGTCAGTGGATGTAGAAATATAATTAAAAAGTTATTATAATATAAAGCAAAGACAGTATTTTGAGTATCAATAATGAACTAATATACAATTATAAAAAACATTAGGAGAAAAGAATTATGTTAAAGTTTGTTTTACTAATATTATTACAAGGTATTTCGGGAGGAATATCAGGATATATAACAAATAAATATGCCGTAAATATGCTTTTTAAGGAATATACACCTTTAAAGCTAGGCGGAGTAGTAAAAAAGAAAAGAGAAAAATTTATAGAAGAAATTAGTGAGTTGCTTGAAAGAGATATAATAAATTCTAAAACTTTAAAAGCTGAAATTTCGAATAAGAATTTGGATGTTTACATTAATCAGATTTCTGAATTCTTTTTGGAAAAAGGATTAAATGATAATATTGGAGATATGAAAGTACAGGAAGTTTTTGATTTTTCTAATAGTGATGCTTTAAGTGAAGGATTTATAAGAAAAAATTTACATGAAGTTTTGCCAGAATTTTTGGGTAACATTTTTACTAAAATGAATTTAGAGGATTTATTAAATGAAGAACAAATTTCTCAAATAGTAACTTCAACCTATGATTTATTAGTAAATGAAGTTGAGAAAAGCAGTACACTTAAAGAGCTTATCTCTGATTTATATGAAGAAAATTCTAACAAGAAGCTTTCGGAAATTTTTTCAGAAGAGTTACAAGAAAAATTGATCAATAATGTATCTAAAAACATTATAGAGATAGTTAATGAGAATATTTTAAAAGATGAACAATCCTGTCAAATATTCTTTGATAAAATACTTGAAGCTATAAACGTAAATTCAACTGTTATAAAATTGCAAGAAAGGATTAATGATTATACACTTAACAAATTTATTTCAGATTCTGAAGAAAAAGAGATTACTCTTAATCTATATAATAAAATGAATAATCTCATTAATTCTCCTAAAGGCAGAGAATTAATATTAAATTTTATAAATGAGCTTTATTTGATTGGAAAAGATATTGATTTTACAATTTATGAACTTCTTCCAGCTGAAATGGAAACCTCTTTGACAGGATTCATAAAAACAGTTATTCCTAAAATTATGCCATACATATCAGAATGGATTTTAAATAATAAGGAATCTTTTGATGAAATGATCGAAGAAGCCATTGATGAAGCTATTGACGGCATGGACGAAAATATTAAAAAACTTGTGATTTCAAAAGTTAGAAGTGCACTTATGGGAGATATTTCATCTGAAAATGATATTGTGAATAAAATCATTAATTATTTTAATAATAGTTTAGATGAGGATTCTTATAATAAATTAACCAATACAATAATAAATTATTTAAAAAATAAAAAGATAAAAGATATTGTGAAGTTACTTGAGAAGCAGGATTTTATAAGTTGTGAAAAAGCAGTAGACTTTATTATTAAGCAGTGTAACCTGCATGGGAAAAATATTATAGGAGCTATAGTTAAATCACAGCTATCAAAGAGTATAGATAAATTTATTGAACTTGATTTAGTAAATCTATTTAATAATAAACTAAAACCAACATTGTATAGAAGTATTTTTAGAAATAAAGATAAATTAAATGCGAAAGTTAATACTGCAATTAGTGATTTTATAAATATAAAAGGTAATGAATTATTTAATAAGAATTTGTTACAATTACTTCCAGAAAATAAAGTTTCTAAGTTGTCTAATAAATTCGTAAGTCTAGCTGGTAATGTATTAAATAGAGATAGCGTTATATATAAGGAAAAGCTAAAGAACTTTATAGTTTCAAAAGTAAAAAATATAAATTTAGTTTCAACATTAGAAAAGTATGAAGTGGATATTTCAGACTTTATTGTGGATAATTTCATGGTAAGCTATAAAGAAATTGTGGATAAAAATAAGAAACGTGAAGTCAGAGAAGTAATCAATACATATTTTAATAAAGAGAATTTATCAGATATTCTAATAAATGAAGGATATCCAACATTAATTTCTAAGCTTCCAAATTTATTGGATGGTAATATTAAAAAATTTGCAAAAGATAATTTAAATAAATATGATGAAGATGAGATTTGCGACATAGTTCAGGAGTTTATGGGAAATCAGCTTAAGCCTCTTTCTGTTTTTGGTGGTATTCTTGGAACAGTGGTAGGAATAGCATATCAGCTTATTTTTCCTGACTCTATTGGGTGGTATGGGTTCCCAGGAAGCCTGATTAATTTAATAATGTCACTTGCAATTATGGCGGGTATTGGTTACATAACAAATGTAATAGCATTGTGGATGATTTTTCATCCATATAAAGAAAATAAAATTGTTTCAAAAATACCGTTTTTTAAGAAATTTGCTTTAGGGTATATTCCAGCCCATAAAAACCAGTTTGCAGTTGGAATGGCTAAATTAATTGATGAAGAATTGTTAAATAAAGAGGAAATTAATAAAAGTTTTAATAAGCATAAAGATATTACTACATCAGCGTTAATGGCCTTAATAACGAATAATAATTATCAGGTTTTAGTTAACTTTGTTAGAAATAAGAAACGAGATATAGGACGATATATTTATAAAGGGATTTTGAAATATTGTGATAATAAACCAAGTTTATCTAAAAAAATAGCAGATAAAATAAAAGAAACTAAGTTTGATAAATTTATTAAAAAGAATCATGTTTTAAGTATTATGCCAAAGTTAATAGATAGCCTTAATGAAGCTGAAAATTACTTGGTTGATTTGGCACAGAAAAAACTTTCTTCAGATAATCATGTTAATGATATTTTACCAAGAGAAATATTTGAAACAAAACAATATGCTGAAATTCAAATTGAAAAGATTCTCAAAGAAAAAATTAATAGTGCCAAGGAAACAGATTTAATAAATACAATTATTAGCGCCTATAGAAATGACTATGATTTACAAATAAAAAAATCATGTGAAGATATCTTGGGAAAGGCTTCTATTAATAAAGTTAATGGGAACTTTGAAATTAAGCTTTACTCATATATTACTAACGATTTAAAAATAGATGCAGGCAATAAAATAAGACAGTTCTTAAATGATGGGTTAGATGAGAATAATGATATTGGATCAATGTTTATTGGAAAAGTTAAAGAAGTTATTGATGTAAACCTAGAGATATTAGCTGATAAAATTACGGATAGAGCTATTTTATATTTACAAAGCAATAAAGAGCAGCTTGCCTTTACCGTACAGGAGACAATTAAAGATAATCTTAATTTCTTTGAGAAGATAGCTTATGGAGCTTTTGGTGGAGATGACATAGCATATAAGGTTGTAGAAATCATATTGTATAAGAAACTGCCAATATTTATAAAAAGCGAAGGCGATAATATCATTAATATCTGTAGGATGGTATTAGATAAAAATATTTATCCAATGAAAGTAAGCGAATTAAAGATTGAGGCTGATAAAATCAATACAGTAATGCTAATTGATAATATATTTGAAAAGTTTAATAAAGAAGCTGCTTTAAGAGAAAATATTAATAAGTTTAGTACTTTTGTTTTAGAACATGTCTTTTCAACTCCGCTTATAGAATATCTTAAATTATGTAACTTACATAGCTTAGATTTAGTTTATGAAAAATTTTATAATGAATTTAATATAATAAAAGGAGATGTTTATAGTAGCTTAAGTAAAAATGCAGAGGCTGTATCTAAAATAACAGGAGAGTTTTTAGAAGAAAAATTAATAGAGCCATTTTTCAATATATCGAGTTTACAAGCTTTTGATGGAATTACAGATGAAAATGTCAAAGAAGTTGTACATAAGGTCTTAAATTTAATTAGTTCTAGCGAAGTGTCTAAGAAACATTTAGCTGTGTTTGTAGAAGAGCTTTATGACAGCACAATATCAAAGATTCAGATAAAACAAATTGTTGATTTTGATATTTTAGATAGAGATATTGAGAAAGTTGTTAAGACTATTTTTGAAGATGAAGAATTTAATAAAACTAATATTAACTTAATAGAAAAAGTAGTACAAAATGCAATTGATGATAATTTAGATTTTGTTACAGATGATTCGAAAAATTACATAATAGGCCAAATAATACAAATAGGATTAAGTTCTGCTAGTGAATATATTGTTCCTATATTACAGGAAATAAACTTAAAGAATATAAGTAATAAACAAATTGAAGCACTTGATCCTAAAGAAATTGATATGTTATTTAACTCATTTGCAGGAGACTTTTTTAGTAAGTTACGTCTTTATGGAATATTTGGTTTTGTATTTGGTATTAATGTAGGTTTATCAATTATTCTATTAGGACTTGATCTTAGATATAGTAATGTATCTTCAAAAAAAGAATTAACACATTATAAATAAATAAATTGAAAATTAAAGTTATTACCTGTGATTTTTAGATTATTTATACACAATTATGAGTTATGAATTAAAGATGAAATCTCTTAAAAGGGATTTCTGAAACATATATTATTGAAAAGCCTGTGGCTTTTCTTCCTAAATTCATAACTCATAACTTATAAAAAATATAAGATCTAAGTTATAAACCTAGTTTATATGTCGCATATGTAGAGTTCACTAGGAATAAGGTTGTTTTCAATAAGAAGTAATTGTGTTAGAATAGGGATAGCAAATAAGAAGTATAGCAATAATAGTTTATACTTCTTTTATTTATGCATATATAGTAAACACTAAAATTAAAAATATTAGTGCTAAAAATGAATTTTATAGGTATCTTTACTTATACTGAAGTTATAAATTTACTGAAATTAGGTGCATATCTTTACACGGGAATCAAATACATTTTTGTGGAGACGGCATTTGAAAATGAACTGAAAAGTTTCTTAATTAGAGTTTGTTCAATTTATTGCTTGTCCTGAGCTTGCCTCAGGAACATGCAGGAATTGGCACAAACTCTGATTTAGAAACTTCCAGCGATATTTTCACAGTCCGGGGGAACAAAAATGTATTTGATTTCGGCAGGATATCACCTAAAGACGTGCGTTTTAAGGAGGAAATATATTAATGAATAAAATTTCGGATGATATCTTATTTAAGGTTGAAAAACCAAGTAGATATACTGGTGGAGAATTAAATCAAGTAGTTAAGAATCCAGCAGAAGTGAATATAAGATTTGCATTTTGTTTCCCAGATGTTTATGAAGTTGGAATGTCCCATTTAGGAAGTAGAATTCTTTATCATACTATAAATCAAAGAAGTGATACATATTGTGAAAGGACATTTGCACCATGGCCTGATATGGAAGAGCAAATGAGAAAAAATAATATTCCTTTATTTACTCTGGAAACTAAGGATTCTTTAAAAGAATTTGATATTTTAGGTTTTACTCTTCAATATGAAATGAGTTATACAAATATATTAAATATGTTAGATTTATCTGGAATAACTGTAAGAGCATCTGAAAGAGGAGAGGATGAACCTATAGTTATGGCAGGAGGTCCTTGTGCATATAATCCAGAACCTTTATATGATATAGTAGATTTCTTTGAAATTGGTGAAGGCGAAGAGATGATGAATGATGTCTTAGATGTTTACAATAAGTATAAAGATAAATGGAATAAGAAAGAATTCTTAAGGGAAATATCTAAGATTCAAGGAATATATGTGCCTTCATTATATGAGGTTATATATAATGAAGATAATACAATAAAAGAATTTAAACCAAAATATGATGATGTGCCAAAGAAGATTACAAAGCGAATTATAAATAATTATACTAAGGTTGATTTCCCGACAGATATAATTGTTCCATATACAGAAATTGTCCATGATAGAATAGTTTTAGAAGTATTTAGAGGATGTACTAATGGCTGTAGATTCTGTCAGGCAGGTATGATTTATAGACCTGTCAGGGAAAAGACAAAAGAAGATTTAAAAGAATTAGCAAGAAAATTAGTTAAAAGCACTGGCTATGAAGAAATTTCTCTATCATCCTTAAGTACCTGTGATTATTCTGATATAAGAGGTCTAATAACAGATTTAGTTCATGAACATGAAGAGGATAGAGTGGGTATAGCGCTCCCATCAATAAGAGTAGATGCATTTTCAGTTGATTTACTTAAAGATATTCAAAAGGTAAGAAAGACTGGACTTACTTTTGCACCTGAAGCAGGCTCTCAAAGAATGAGAGACATAATAAATAAGGGACTTACTGAAGAGAAAATATTAGATGCAGCAACAAGTGCGTTTGAAGCAGGCTGGAAGACTTTAAAACTTTATTTTATGGTTGGGCTTCCATATGAGGAATTAGAAGACTGCATGGGAATTGGAGAGTTAGCGGAAAAAATAGTATATAGATACAAGCAAGTACCTAATAAGATAAATAATAACAAAGGTCTTAGACTTACGGTAAGTACTTCAATACTTATACCAAAGCCATTTACACCATTCCAATGGGCTCCAATGGCTAAATTTGAAGATGTTACTGAAAAAATTAAGGCTGTTAAATCTTCAATTAAATCCAAATGC
The DNA here is from genome assembly GCF_000230835.1 of Clostridium sp. DL-VIII. Classification (NCBI taxonomy): domain Bacteria; kingdom Bacillati; phylum Bacillota; class Clostridia; order Eubacteriales; family Clostridiaceae; genus Clostridium; species Clostridium sp. DL-VIII. The sequence goes on along the minus strand of NZ_CM001240.1, from coordinate 5,921,067 downwards.
ATAGTTTATAATTACCATGAACAAAAAACATCAGTTATGGAATCTGTCTTTGCAAGAGGAGATAGAAGATTATGTGATGTATTAATAAAAGCTTTTGAAAAAGGTGCTAAGTTTGATGGATGGGATCAATACTTTAATTTCAATATATGGATGGAAGCTATGAAAGAATGCAGTTTAACCCCAGATTTCTATGCGTATAGAGAAAGAAGCTATGATGAAGTATTGCCTTGGGATTTTATTGATATTGGAGTAAATAGAAAGTACTTAGAGATAGAAAATGAAAAGGCTAAGAAAGCAGAATTAACACAAAACTGCAGAGTCGGATGTACTGGATGTGGTGTTAATGTGAACTTTAAAGATGGGGAGTGTTTTGAAGGTGCGATACTTAACTAAATTTACTAAAGAAGAAAATATAAAATTTATATCTCATTTAGATGTTCTTAAAACTATTCAAAAAAATATTAGAAGAGCGGGACTTCCTGTAGAATTTTCACAAGGATTTAACCCACATATGAACACTTCAATAGCTCAGCCTTTATCGGTTGGAGTATATTCAAGTGGAGAATATATGGATATGGTGCTCACAACTGAGGTAGATGAAAAAGAAATTGTGGATAAATTAAATGAAACTGCTCCAAGTGGAATAAAGTATATAAGTGCTACAGCAATTCCTTACAAAGAAGGAGAAAAGAAAGTGCCACAAGCTATGGCATTAATTGATGCAGCTAGATATACAATAAAGATTAAGTATTCTGATGTGTCTAAACTTGAAGAAGAAATTAATAAGCTTTTAGAAGCAAAGGAATGGAATGCTATAAAGAAAAGTAAAAAAGGTGAAAGAGAAGTTAACATAAGAACTTTTGTAAAAGAGTTTAGCTTTTGGATTAAAGATGAATATTTAGTACTCAATGTGGTAATAAGTACAGGAAGCAGAGAACATTTAAGTGCAGATTTACTTGTTCAATATATTCAGGAAAAAACATCAAATGCCATTTTAGATTCTTTTGTTAATGTAAAGCGCGAAGAAATGTATTTTTATAAAAACGATAAACTTATTCCACTTAGTAAAGTTAGGAGTTAAGAATTATAAGTACTGAAGAAGTGGGTGTTATAAGAATGAAAGAGATTTTTATTGAGAGAAGAGAAAAAGTTTTAAGGATAGCTGTTAAATCAAATAATGAATTGATAGAAAGCATTGTAGAAGAAAATAACAATAAGCCTGTAATAGGAGAAATTTATAAAGGAAGAATTAAAAATATTCTTCCAGCTATAAATTCAATATTTATTGATTTAGGTTTAGATAAAGAAGGATACATGTATTACAGCGAGGAGCTAAAAGAAAAAGGTATAAAAAAAGGACAGGAGATATTGGTAGAAGTAATAAAAGAGCCTATTAATGATAAAGGGGCTAAGTTATCTTCTAAAGTTTCAATTCCTGGGAAATATGTTGTCTTAAACTGTTATGAAACCGGAATAGAATTTTCTAAAAGAATAGAAGATGAAGAAAAGAAGAAAGAAATTAGAGGCAATATAAGCTCTTTAGAAGATGCAGGCATTACTATAAGGACAGAAGGTGCAAATGTAACCTTAGAAGTTCTTAAAAATGAAATAAATAAACTTTACGAAGAATTTAAAGATATAGATAAAAAAATGAAGCACTCAATAGGAGAAAAAAAGCTTTATGGTGAAGATTTAAGCTTATTTAAGCTTCTAATGAATTTTAATGAAGAAGAAATAATAAAAATTTATGTGAATGATGATATGGATCTTGAAAAAATACTTCATTTTATAAAAGGGAAGGAAAATTTTAAGGTTGAAAAGTATGATGGGTATAGAAGTCTTTTTGATTTTTATAATTTAGAAAAAGAATTATTAAAATTAAGACATAATAAAGTCAATTTGCCTTGTGGAGGATATATTGTCATAGATAAAACTGAAGCAATGTACGTTATTGATGTTAACAGTGGAAAGAATGTAAAAGAAAAAAGTTTTAACAAGACAATTCTAGAGACTAACTTAGAGGCTGCAAAAGAAATAGGAAAACAGATAAGGCTTAGGAATTTAAGTGGAATAATAGTAATAGATTTTATTGATATGAGAGATAAAGGTCAAAAGGAAATTGTGATGGATTCCATTAAGGAAAGTTTAAGATCAGATAAAGGTAATGTAAAGATATTCCCATTTACTCAACTGGATCTTGTTCAAATTGCAAGAAAGAGACAAGGAAAGAGTGTATATGAGTACATGGAAGAAACCTGCGACTTGTGTAAAGGAAGAGGAATGATTTTAAAACTATCCTATATTGAAGGTCTTATTAAAAATGAAATAATAAGAATGAAGGAAGAAAACTCGATAAACAGCTTCCATATACAATTAGATAATATTTATAAAGACAGAATTAAAGAAAATCTATTTGACTTCGTGAAAGAAATAGATGGTCTGGATAAAGAAATATATTTGACTTATGTTGATAATATAGAAGGATATAAAATTGAACCGTTGATATTTCAAGGGCAAAAAGATAATTTAAAGGACTACTTGATTCAGTTAACAGTTCACAATTAACAGTTTACAGTTGAGGAAGAAAATCTTATGGCCTTTAAAAAGAATTTTTGCGTAAGTAGAAATTAAAAAAAACTTTACAACATGAGAAATTTGTGGTAGACTGAAATTCGTAAACCGCGCACGTAAGGTTTTATAGAAAACAAAGTTAAATCTTTGTACCAAAAGTGGCGAGACCGTTATGAGGAGGTGTTTTAATGTACGCAGTATTAGCAACAGGTGGAAAGCAATACAGAGTTCAAGAAGGAGACGTAATATACGTTGAAAAACTTAGCGCTGATGTTGACTCAACAGTTGAATTAAACGAAGTTTTAGCTGTAGGAACTGATGCAGGTATCAAAGTTGGTACTCCAGTAGTTGAAGGAGCTAAAGTTGTAGCTAAGGTTGCAGCACAAGGTAAGGCAAAGAAGGTTATAGTTTTCAAATATAAGTCTAAAAAAGACTATAGAAGAAAGAACGGACACAGACAACCTTACACTAAGTTAGTAATCGAAAAGATCGAAGCATAATAAAATTATGATTAAAGTAAAAGTTAAACAACATAAAGATGTTATAGTTGGTTTCGTAATAAATGGTCATGCAATGAGTGGTGACAGAGACTTTTCAAATGATTCTGCACTTATTGGAGAAGCATTTGATATGATATGTAATTCAGTTTCTGTATTATCTCAAAGCGTAATCATTGGTTTGGATGAAGTTTTAAAGCTTAATTCAACTTACGAGATGAAAGACGGATACTTAAAATTAGACCTTCAGGATTTTAATCGGGAAGAACTAAACCAGGCTCAGGTTTTACTTAAAACCTTTGAAAAAAGCGTGGAAAGTGTAATTTTAGGCTTTGATGCATTAGTAGGGCAAAAGAAACGTAAAGAATATATAACTTTTATAAAAGAGGAGGTGTAGTCACATGCTAATTATGAACCTTCAATTATTCGCTCACAAAAAGGGAGTTGGTAGTTCTAAGAATGGTAGAGACTCTGAATCTAAGAGATTAGGAGCTAAATCTGCTGATGGAGAATTTGTTCTTGCTGGAAACATTCTTTATAGACAAAGAGGAACTAAAATTCACCCAGGTGAAAATGTTGGAAGAGGTAAAGATGATACTTTATTCGCTAAAGTTGATGGAATTGTTAAATTCGAAAGACTTGGTAGAGATAAGAAGAAAGCAAGTGTTTACCCAGTAGACGTTGAAGCAATAGCTGAATAATATTCTAGAAAAAAAGCACTCTTACATTAAGAGTGCTTTTTTAGGGCATATGAAAGAAAATAACAAGTCACAATATGCCAAGTATATTTTTCATCAGACAAGGAAGTAGATTACTCTCATAGTGAGTCTATTAGAGCAATCTACTGATAAGCAGTGAACCAAAAGTGAGAGTCCAAATCTTGCATTTGGTGTCTCGAATTTTCACACAGTGCAATCTATGATTTTGTGTGAATCGGTTAAGCAGACATCTCGAATCTATGATTTGATGATGGTCGCTTACTCTGTGAGTACTCAGCGAGCGTATGCGAGTCGAGTTTCTAGTGATGGAAAATAGACAGGCGGATTGACTTGTTATTTTTTTGATAATGCCTTGAAATGGCAAGTCAAACATGAGATGTATGTACACACATAATGACTTGCTATTTTTTTGAATATACTTAGGAACGGCTTGTTATTTTTATTTCTATGATTTAATATGATAAGATGAGATTTACAGAAGATAAAGTATATTAATTGAACATACTTATTAGTTTTAATAATTGAATTTATGGTCAATATATATAGAGGACTTTATAAAAAATTAGATAAGAAGGTGATTATATGTTTATAGATACAGCCAAGGTTTTCATTAAATCTGGAAAAGGTGGAGATGGTGCTATTTCTTTTAGAAGAGAAAAATATGTACCTCTTGGTGGACCAGATGGTGGAGATGGAGGAAGAGGTGGAAGCATAATCTTCCAAGTTGAAACAGGAATAACTACATTATTAGATTTTAAATATAAAAAGAAATTTATAGCAGAATCAGGTAGTAATGGCGGTGGGCAAAAGTGTTATGGTAAAGATGGTGAAAGTCTTTATATAAAAGTGCCTATGGGAACCATCATAAGAGAAGCAGAAAGTAATAAAATAATTGCAGATCTTTCACATAAAGGACAGGAATTAGTTCTACTGCGAGGTGGAAAAGGTGGAAAAGGAAATGTTAAATTTGCTACGCCAACAAAACAAGCTCCTCACTATGCAGAACCCGGAATGCCAGGAGATGAATTAAACATAATATTAGAATTAAAATTACTTGCAGATGTTGGTCTACTAGGATTCCCTAATGTAGGAAAGTCAACATTGCTTTCAATGACAACAAAAGCAAAGCCAAAGATTGCAAATTATCATTTTACTACGTTAAAGCCTAATTTAGGAGTAGTTGCAGTCGAGGGAATTGAACCTTTTGTAATGGCAGATATACCAGGAATAATTGAAGGCGCATCAGAAGGAGTTGGTCTTGGAATACAATTCTTAAGACATATCGAAAGAACAAGATTATTAATTCACATAGTAGATATCTCAGGTGTTGAGGGAAGAGAACCTTTCGAAGATTTCGTGAAGATTAACGAAGAATTAAAAAAATACTCTGTTAAACTTTGGGATAGACCACAAATCGTAGTAGCCAATAAAACAGATATGCTCTATGATGAAAGCGTCTTTGAGGAGTTTAAGAAAAAAGTTCAGGAAATGGGCTTTGATAAGGTATTTAAAATGTCAGCAGCTACAAATGAAGGTGTTGATGCTGTAATGAAGGAAGCAGCAAGAATGCTTAAGGAAATTCCGATTACAGAACTTGAAATCTCAGAAGATGAAATGTATATACCAGAAGAAAAGAGATTTACTTACGATATCAGTGTTGAAAGTAATGAAGAAGAAGGTTACAATGTTTACGTTGTTAAAGGTACTTTTGTAGATAGATTACTTAGTGCTGTAAATGTAAATGATCCAGATTCTTTAAGATATTTCCACAAAGTTCTTAGAAATAAAGGAATATTTGATGAGCTTAGAGAAATGGGAATTAAAGACGGAGATATGGTAAGATTAAACGACTTTGAATTTGAATATGTACTTTAAACAGTTTACAGTTCACAAGTAACAAGTTACAGTTAAGGAGGAAACTCCTGCAGGAGTTTCAAAAAAGTAGATTTTAAAATTTTGCAGTAGTAATAAAGCAATAAATAATGCATCTGACTAGCAGAAAATTTTATTTAAAGATTCTATCATAACTGTAAACTATGAACTGAATTAAGCCCCCGGGGATAATTAATAAACAATATGTTGAAAAGATTTAGGAGGAATGAAGAAATGTTAACAGGAAAACAAAGAGCTTATTTAAGAGGTTTAGCTAATGACCTTGCGCCAATATTTCAAATTGGGAAGAATGGTGTTGAAGAAAACTTTTTAATACAACTTAAGCAAGCGTTAGAAGCTAGAGAGTTAATAAAGATAAAGGTGTTAGAAAATAGCGGTTTAGAAACTAGGGAAACTTCTGATATGATATGTAAGGCTATTAAATGCGAGGGAATTCAGGCAATAGGTAATAAAATAGTTTTATATAAACAATCAAGCAATCTTAAAAAGAGAAAAATAGAAATACCAAGTAAATAAATTTTAAAAATTATTGAAATAATTAATGAAAGAAGCTAGATAATAATAGCTTCTTTTTTGAAATTTAAGATATTATAAATATATTTGAGTCGGCTTCATGATATAATGAAAAAAAGAAATTTAATCAAAGGTACATTCAAAAAGTAATAATTTTATTCATGTACCTAAACTACTTTGGAGGAAAGCTTATGAAACGATTTGGTATAATAGGTGGGACATTTGATCCTATTCATTATGCACATTTATATATAGGTTATGAAGCTAAGGAACAATTGAATTTAGATGAAGTGATTTATATGCCGGCAAGAAAACAGCCACTTAAGTTAAATAATATAACTACTGATTCGGAATTAAGATATGAAATGGTTGAAGCGGCAATAGAACCTTTTACGGAATTCTCTATTTCAAATTATGAAATACAAAAAGATGGACTTAGTTTTACTTATGAGACATTAGAGTATTTCAAGAGGCAAAATAATGATAAAAATGAAGAAAATGAGTTGTTCTTTATAACTGGTGCAGATTGTTTAGTTACTATAGAAAAATGGCGTAAAGTTGAAAGAATCTTTGAATTAGCCACACTTGTTGTCTTTCCAAGAAAAGGAATGGACTTAGAAGAAATGAGAAGAAAAAAGCAGGTCTTAGAAGAGAAATACAATGGAAAAATAATTATTTTGGATTTGAAACAGCTTGAGATATCTTCAACAGATATAAGAAATAGAGTAAATACAAATAAAAGAATAGATTTTTTTGTGCCACCAAAAGTTGCCGATATCATCCATAAAAACAAACTATATAAGTAGCAGGCAATAATCAGGGACAAATTTCAAGTGACAAGTTAAAAGGAGGGATTAGAGTTGCTATCTATAGGAGAAATGAAATCATATCTTAAAAATAATTTAAAGGAAAATCGATATATACATACATTAGGAGTTGCAGATACAGCTAAAAAATTAGCTAAATTAAATGGAATCTCAGAAGAAAAAGCTGAAATTGCTGGTCTTGCTCATGATGTAGCTAAAAATTTATCAAAAGATAAAATGAAAGAAATGATGCAGGAAAATAATATTTTCTTATCAGAGGTAGAAGAGAATAACCCTAATTTGTGGCATAGTATAGTTGCACCTATCGAGGCAAAAAGCAAACTTGGAATTGAAGACATAGATATATTAGATGCAATAAGATGGCATACAACAGGAAAAATCGATATGTCTATTTTGACAAAAATTATTTATATTGCGGATATGATAGAGCCAGGCAGAGATTTTGAAGGGGTTGAAAGCTTAAGGAAAATTACATTTACAAGCTTAGATGAAGGAGTATATTATGGGCTAAACAGTAGTATAGAAATTTTATTAGAAAGAAATTTATTGATTGATGAAAATACAATAAGAGCGCGGAATTACTTTTTATTTCATCTAAAGCTTCAAAAATAATAAGATATAATTCATCATTTTTTAAGAGGTGAATACATGAGAAGAAAAAATAATAGCAAAAAGAACATTATAGGAGTAGTATCAAAGTTTTTTAAGAAAAATAATGATTCAACTAACATTTTAGAGAAATTAATTTTAGGTGTAATAGCTTTTATAATTACCTTTTTCATAGTATCCATGGTATCAGGAGCATATGCTTTAACTAAAATAGGCAGTAGATCAATGCCAAGCAGTATAGATCCAGCTTCAAATGAACCAGTAAATATTTTATTGATTGGAACAGATATAGGAAATGTAAATCAGGTAGATAATCAGACAGACAAAAGAACTGATACTATAATGGTATTAAACTACAATCCACAAAATAAGAATTTACATATTGTGTCTATTCCTAGAGATACCTTAATAAATGTTAATGGGAAAAATGTTAAAATAAATTCAGCTTATGAAATTGGTGGATATTCTAAAATAAAATCAGAGGTCGAAAATTTATTAGATATAAATATAAATTATATGGTTAAGATTGATTATACCGCTTTTGATGAGATCATAGATGCAATTGGAGGCGTTGATATGAAAATCGATAGAAATATGATTTATGATGATCCAGTACAGAATCTTCACATTAATTTTAAAGCTGGAGAAACAGTAAATTTGGATGGAAAAAAGGCAGAGGAATTCTTTAGGTGGAGAGAAAACAATGATGGAAGCGGTTTTGCCAATGGAGATTTGGATAGAATAGAAAACCAGCATAAATTTATATCTAAGGTTATTGAAAAGTGTACAAGTCCTCTTATGATATTTAGAGTACCTAAGATAATGTCAGCTGTAGGTGATAATGTGGAAACCAATATGTCAAGTGTTGACGTTTTAAGTTATGGTATGAAGTTTATGGGATTGAAGCAGGAAAATGTAACAATGAGCACAATAAAGGGAACAGAAAAAACTATTAATGGAGAGTCATTTGTAGTTTTTGATAAAAATGCAAATAAGGAAATATTAGCACCACTTACGTCATCATCTAATTCTAAAAGTTTAATATCAAGTACATCAAAGGGTGATATTAGAATAAAAATATTAAATGCAACAAAAATTAATGGATTAGCTGCAAAGGTAATGAAGCAGTTAAGTAATGATGGATATACAAAGATTGATACAGGCAATATTGAACTTAGTGATAAGAGTAGGATACTCGCAAATGATAGCGATAAATCGAATACAATAAAGCAGGATTTGAATATTAAGGACATTGAAAAAAAAGAAAATAAGCCTGAATATAATGATTATGATGTGATTATAATTTTAGGTAAGGATTATGAGGAATTTGGGAAATAGAGATTAGTTAACTAAATCACACAAGGAGAAGACAAGTAGATGAGCATTTTAGAAAAGCAGGTTGAAAATATAGAAGAAGGTACTAAAATAAGGGAATATCTCAAAAAAGAGCTTGGACTATCAACGAGATTAATAAGAAGTGCATCTATTGATAAAAGGATATTCGTTAATAATGAAGTAGTAAAGATGAACCGAATACTAAGTTCAGGAGAAACAATAAAGATTGATTTAGCTAAGGATGAAAGCCAAGACATAGCGCCAGAAAAGATGGATATAGATATTGTTTATGAAGATGAAGATATATTAGTAGTTAACAAAAAACCTTTTATGGTGGTTCATCCAACAAAAAGTTATCAAAGTGGAACTCTTGCAAATGGTGTAATAAATTATTTTATGGAAAGTGGTCAGAATTGTATAGTAAGATTGGTATCAAGACTGGATATGAATACATCAGGGCTCATCATAATAGCTAAAAATCAATTTTCTCATGGAATGTTATCAAAAGAGATGAGTGATAATAAGGTTGAAAAAAGATATTTAGCAATTGTTCATGGATGTATGAAGGAAAAGCAGGGAACGATTGATTTGCCTATATATAAACCAGAAGGTATTGAAAATGGAATTAAGAGAATAATAGACGAAAGAGGCCAGAGAAGTATAACCCATTATAAAGTCGTTGAAGAATTCAGTAATTCTAGTTTAGTAGAATGTAAATTGGAAACTGGCAGGACTCATCAAATAAGAGTACATTTAAGCCACTTAGGACATCCGATTTATGGAGATGTATTATATGGATACGGTGAAGAGGAGGAAGATTTAATAAAGAGGCAGGCACTTCATGCTTATGGCCTAAGTTTTAATTCTCCAAGAAGTGGAGAGTCCCTTTCCTTAAGGGCAGAACTTCCAGATGATATGAAGGAATTGATTAAAAATTTGAAGACAAAAATGAATTAAGGCACATGAACTTGTTATTTATTTGATAGTGCCTAACTAAATACAGGTTTAAAAGCTCAAGTGATTTTATTTAATTGCTTGAGCTTTTATTATAATTTGTAAATTTATAATTTCAGAAAGCATTTTTTAGTGATCTTGTAGAAAATGTAAGGTCATTAAAATTACTATTTTGAGTAAGAATTCATAAAGTCTTTAGATAATCTAAGAAATTCCTTTAGCGCTGGAGAAATCCATTTGTCCTTGTGATAAAGTACTTGAGAGATTATTCCAAAGTTAGGGCCTTCCCAATTTAGAGGAATCAGTTTACCACTATTTATTTCATCTTCCACAGCAACTTTTGGAAGTAGTGTTATGCCAAGGCCGCTCATTGTAAATTGTTTAATGGCTTGAACACTTCCAGTTTCAAAGGCTACATTTGGTTTTATATCGCAACTTGTTAGAATGTTTTCTAAGGAGGCTCGGTAGCTGCAGCCCATTTCTGTTAAGATAAGAGGCTCATTCTCAATATCTTTTGGCAGTATTGATTTTTTACTTATAAGCGGGTGTCCTGGATAAGCTAAAAATAGCATAGGTTCAGAAATTTCTACGTCAGATATAAATTCATCAGAATCAATTTTTACCCCCAATGAAAACGCTACATCAATAATATTATCAGTTAAAAAATATCTAAAATCAGCACAACTGCCAAATTTTAATGAGACTTCAACTTCAGGATAAAGTCTTTTATACTCCTTAAGTATTTCAGGAAGTCTTAATACACATAATGATTCAGCAGCACCAATGGTTAGAGTTCCGCTGGGTGTTTCTTTGTTGAATACTGTGTTTTTTATATCGCTTGATAGTTTTAACATCTGTTTTGCATAGGGTAAAAGTTTTTTTCCTTCATGTGTTAATGTAACGTTCTTGCCTATTCGCTCAAAAAGTTTCACTTCAAGCTCGTTTTCTAGTTGTTTAATTTGAGTTGTTATAGTAGATTGTGCATAACCTAAAATATCTGCAGCTTTAGTAAAGCTTTGAAGTTTACTTATTGTTAAGAATGCATTAAGCTGCTTAAAGTCCATAAAATCATCTCCATCAAATTTATTGATTATAGCAATAGAAATTATCAATTTTACTAATATATGTATAAATGATATCATATTTATAAGAGATAGGGAATACAGAAAAATAATTGAACAATGTATGTGGTTTAATTATCTTTTTAAATATGACCGGCAAAATAAAATTGTAAGAGGTGTTTTTTAATGAGTGATAAGTTAAAAGTAGGAATAATAGGAGCTACTGGTATGGTGGGACAAAGGTTTCTATGTCTTTTGGAAAATCATCCTTGGTTTGAAGTAACCGTACTTGCTGCAAGTAAAAATTCATCAGGGATGACTTATAAAGAAGCTGTAGAGAAAAGGTGGAAGATGGATACCCCATTACCTGAAAAATACAAAGATATGATAGTTAGAGATGCCTTTGAAGTAGAAGAAATCTGTAATATGGTTGATTTTGTTTTCTGTGCAATTTCACTTAATAAGGAACAGACTAAATTACTTGAAGAAGATTATGCAAAACATGAAACTCCAGTTGTCTCAAATAATTCAGCAAATAGAAATGTAGAGGATGTTCCAGTATTAATCCCTGAAATAAATGGAGTTCATGCAGAAATCATTGAAAGTCAAAAGAAAAGATTAGGAACTAAAAGAGGTTTTATAGCAGTAAAACCAAATTGTTCAATTCAAAGCTATGTACCGCCAATAAATGCTCTTATGGAATATGAGCCAGAAAAAATTCTAGTCTGCACTTATCAGGCAATTTCTGGGGCAGGTAAAACTTTTAAAGAATTTCCTGAGATTCTTGATAATGTAATACCATTTATAGGCGGGGAAGAAGAAAAAAGTGAAAATGAGCCGCTAAAAGTATGGGGAAAGATAGAAAATGGTAAAATTGTGAGTGCTAAAACACCTGTTATTACAGCTCAATGCATAAGAGTTCCAGTATCAAATGGACACTTAGCCGCTGTTTACGTGAGCTTTAAGAAGAAGCCTACAAAGGAAGAAATAATAAAGGCATGGGAAAGTTTTAAAGCACCTGAAGTTGTTTTAAATCTTCCAAGTGCACCAAAACAGTTTTTGAAGTATTTCACAGAGGATAATAGGCCTCAAACTAATTTAGATAGAGATTATGAAAACGGAATGGGAATATCTATGGGAAGACTTCGAGAAGATACGCTATTTGATTATAAATTTGTAGGTCTTTCTCATAATACTTTAAGAGGAGCAGCAGGCGGCGGTGTTTTATCGGCTGAGTATTTAAAAGCTTGTGGATATTTAACTGCAAAATAGATGTGTAATAAGCTTAAGAATATAAAATTAAAGGAAGCAGTTTTCTGCTTCCTTTAATTTTATGTAAAATAATCATGACATTATAATTTGTTATTTATTTTCATGTGATTTATTAAATTTGTTCTTTAAGAATCGCTTCAATCCAAATGCTCCTGCAAGGCAAACAGCAATAGCGCCTACATAAGCTGGGGCATTATCTTTATTTGGAAGTGCAGATTCATAATGCCTGGAAACTCCAGCTTCTAAATCAACAGTAGTATATTCCTTATCATTAACATAAACTGTTCCTTCTAATATATTTTCACCTTTATCAAAAGATTGTTTACTTAAATCCTTATCGTCCACTTTAATTTCAGAGGATACTGAATTTTCTTGTCCTTTAGGAACAATATAATCTATATCCTTGGAACTTATAAGAGGTATTGTAAGTTTACTGTTTATGTTATATTGTGAGATTTCATCACCTTTTTTATAAAGATGTACTAAAGAATAATTGTTAAAACCATAATCAAAAACATCTTTCATATCTTGAAAATTTTTATCTTTATCAAGTGCATTCAAAAATGAAGCAATAAGTATATGTCCATCTTTTTCTGCAGCAGCAACATAAGTTTGGTTTGCCTTTGTTGTATATCCATTTTTACCAGTTGTGGCAAATTGATAATAATATCTAGAATTCTTATTAATAAGATAATTTTTATTGTTTACTGTAAAAGTTTTACTAGAATCATTTTTCAAGGTTATTGTATGAGAAGGAGTTTGAGAAATTTCCATATATTCTTTATTATTTATAGCTGCTCTTAAAAATAATGCTAAATCATGTGGTGTTGTTATATGTTCAGGATCTGGCATGCCACTTGGATTTTTAAAGTTTGTATGTAATGCACCTAATTCTTTAGCCTTAGCATTCATAAGCTTAGAAAATTCATCTACGTTTCCAGATATATGATCGGCTAAAGCATTAGCACAGTCATTATCAGAATCTAAAAGAAGACCAAAAAGCAAATCTCGTACAGTTAAAACATCACCCTTTAGCAGACCTATACCAGTTCCACCCACTTTGGTGTAGTCTTCTTGAACAGTAACCTCATCATCAAGGCTGCATTTCTCTAAAGTGATAAGTGCAGTTATTACTTTAGTCGTTGAAGCTGGTTCAAAGGTAGTTTCTTCATTCTTCCCAAATAATACTTCTCCTGTAGATGCATCAATTAAGACTGAGCCTTGAGCATTAATTTGAGGTGGTGAAGTTTCAGCATATGCGTTTATAGATGTCGCATAAAATAAAAATAAGAGTAAGATATTAAGTCTTTTTAAAAATTTTTTCATAAAATTCTCCATACGTAAATCAAATATTTTACTTATATTCAAAATACATTTTACCAAAAATAATTAATTTATGCTACATAAAGTTCAAAATTAATCCAATTAGAGTCTAAATTACAATAAAATGGATATAATATGCAAAAGATAAACTAAAAGGAGATAACGATGTGATACAAGAATTGTTAAAGGATAAGAAAAAAATAGGAATATCAGCTATATTAATTATTGTAATGATTGTATTAGGAATTACATATTTGAAATCTGGCTTTAAAGAATTAAAGAAAAATGATACGGAAAATATTTTTGTGGATGATACAGAAAGTATTAATACATCAGTTAAGGAAAGCAATAGCAAGAAAGAAAGCGATAATAACACAGATAAAAGAGCTGAAACAGTTCAGCCTAAAGATAAAAGAATAGTTGTAGAAATTAAAGGAGAAGTAAAAAAACCAGATGTATATATGTTAGATGAAAATTCTATAATAAAAGATCTTATAGAAGCAGCAGGTGGACTAACTGAAAATGCTGATTTAAACAATATAAATAGAGCAAAAAAACTACAAGATCATGATTTAATTTACATTGCAAATAAAAATGAAATAGTAAATGGAACGCAAAATGTAAATCAAAGTAGTAACAATAATGAAAATGAGAGTAAGAAAGTTAACATAAATAATGCAACATTAGAGGAATTAAAAACAATAAAAGGGATAGGAGATGCGAAAGCAAAAAGTATAATTGAATATAGAGAACAAAATGGAGGATTTAAAACTATAGAGGACATAAAGAAGGTTACTGGAATAGGAGAAAAGATGTTTGAAACAATTAAAGAACAGATTGAAACGTAGGCAAGATCAAAAAATATATAAGTTCTAATAGATTCTCTACATTTTTTAGGTAATTATTTTAAAAAATTCTGAAGGAATTTTTTAATTAATTTTTAATTGTCAAATATACATTGTTAATTATAATATGCGAATCATATTTATACTGGACAGTCAAAAATTTTGTTCAATTAACAAGCCTGTAGATCATCATAAAATGAAGCATCTGCTTGCTTGTTTTTAATTATTTTAGTTATGCTTAAATTCGCATTTTTACACATAATGCGAAAAATGTTTTTACGAAAGTAGCTTGCTACTGTTGCTTCTGAAACTATTTCTTTCGATGGTGTTCTTAGATATCTAAAGAATTTGTTATTTAGTTCTGTTGCCGAAAATTTTAGTGCAATTATTTGTAATAATCCAATTGCAATTGAACTACACATAACATACATTTCAATAGCATTTAGTGTAGATATAATTCTTTCCTTTACTTTTTCATCCTCAACTTTATCAATAGCATCAATTTCATCTTTTTTCTTGAATCTATTTAGTTTTGGCATTGATTTGCTCCAAAATTGATAACTAAAAGCACCTATTACTTGTTTTAGTTCACGAAATGTACACTCAATTTTAAAACGATAGCTATACAGTCTTATTATTGTTTCTGGATTTAGATTAAGATCTGTGCTAACCAATATAGAATTTATACCGTTGTAGCTGACAAGCACAAAACGCAATTCTTGATATAATTTTTGTCCCCAAAGAAGATTTATGCAATAGTAACTAACATCTTGTTCTTTACCATAAATCTTAACTGTTGTTGTTTTAAAAGATTCCTTTTTTTCTTGGAAGTAATCTTTTAACTTAACAGAAGTTCCTTTTTCACGTGGTCTTCCTCGTCCACTATATTCGCCATGTTCTTCATAAGCAACACAAGACTTTTTAGCTTTTGTTACAATTTGTAGTAAACTACCATTTTCTTGATTCAGCTTATTTAAGGCTATCAGGGCAGGAACAGAAAGAAAATATCTATCTAAAAGTAGAATTGATCTTTCACCCAAAGTTTTTGTGATTGAAAAACCATTTTGAATCATTTGAACAATATGAGATTCATATTGTTCTTCTGGCTGTATCCAGCTTCGGATAGTCTTTATACCATCTTGAAGATTGATTAACAGAGGAATACAAAACATCTTTGAACTATTTCCTGCAAGTATTCCTATTCCACCAAACATATGGCCAAAGATATATTCGCCTTTTGAAGAATTTTCAGATTCTTGGTGTAGTTTTTTTACGCCAGGCATCTTGCGAGCCTCTTTTGAAGCTTTGATACCATCCCCAACAAGAATTGTTACTCCATCTTCCTTATAAATAGGTGCAAAGCTTTTTATAATTTCACACCACTTGTTTGTAATAGCCTCAAGTGTCCATGAAGAAGAATGAAAAAAATGTATCATTGTAGCATAGCTACTATGCGAAAGATTCAAATCACGAATTATTGATGTTAATCCTAATGAATCTGAACGCAGCATAAGACCTATTATAATAATGACAAACCAGTTAAATGAGGCTTGCCTTGAAAAACATTCTTTAAAGTTAGCTAAAATTTTATTTAATAAATTCCACATAAATCTATAGTTTCTCTACCAATATTATGATAAACTAACTTTAGTTAATTCTTTTGGTAGAGTGTATCTCCTTTTTTTCTTAAGCAATTAAAAGGATACTATAAATTTGCCTAAAAGGGTTAACTTTTTTTATAGAACTTTTGACTGTCCAGTATTTATAATACTATTTTTTTCATGTACTGCAGCAGGTTAGCATATATAATTTCAATATATTACATAATGAGAACAATTGCATGTAAGGGTAAAAGAATATATAATAAACATACATATTGTATTAAATTTGATAATATAGATGAAATTTAAAATATAATTAATAAAAGAATAACATTATATTATAGGAAGAAAGTATAGTATTGACACAAAATTGTAATATAGAAATGGTAAAGTTTTATTATTCATTGCAATATATTAATTAGACATCAGAATAACATCTATAAAATTAAGGAGGAAGATTTAGTGTCTAAAAAAATTATAAGTCTAGTAATGGGCCTTATGGTTGCAATATCGCTAATAGGATGCAGCAGCAATGCAAGTGGGAATTCTGAGGATACAAAAGCACAAACCGCAACTGAGGATAATACAGACCCTAAAGACAAAGATTTAGATGGAAAATGGGCGAAAAACTATACATTAGAAGAAACTCAAAATTTATTTAAAGACAAGTTATCAAAGATGGAGAATATAACCAAGGAACTTGGGGTAAAATATTCAAAAGATGAAAAGGTGAAAAATGACAAAGATGAAACGGTAAATGATAATAGTATATATTTTGATAATGATAAGCCTGAAGCAAATAAAATGGAAAGCTTGTATTTTGGTATGAAAACATATGGAGATGATTTATCAAGTGGAGATATAAGTTTAAAGTTAAGTTTGAACTTTGATGGTGAAAGTGCTATAAAAAATAATAATTTTGACTTAGGAAAAACATCTTTTAAAAAGTACATAGAAGCATTTACAGGTCAAGAAAATAGAGATTTTTCAGACATAAATAAAGAAATAATTGAAAAACTAAAAAATGGAGATCAACAAGTTGATATAAAAGACACAGTTGATGGGTTAAAAGAAGAAATTTTAGCCACTAAAACGTGTATAATATATACATTGTCTACAAAAAAATATAAATTTGCAGATGGTGAAATGAGTATGGAATAGACCAAGGGGGAAAAGTTTTTGGAAAAAGATAATGTAAAAGAAAATGAAACAAACAGTGATATGGAAGAAGCAGAAGTTAAAACTTCAGGCATAGAAAACACAGAAGAAGTTTCAAATGATACAGAAGAAGCGGCAGTAACAGTTAGCGAGGAAATTGAAAGTTCAACTAATGAAGAAGTAGATGAAAAGCCTGGTGCTAGTGGAATTATTTTAGCTAATATCTTAGATCAATTATTAATAGTTGCATGTTCTCTTTTACTGGCATTTTTATGTAATTCAATCTTAAAGTTATTTGGATACATGTTTGTACAAGGAAATGGATCAATAATTCTAGCTGGAGGAATAATATATTTTATTATAAATTGTATTTATGCACCGATTATGGAGAAAACTAAGCTAGGAAAAACTATTGCAAAGAAGATATTAAATTTATAATAATTTAACAACTTACAGTATAAACAGAGAATATAAAAGAAATTTTATATTCTTATGTTTTTTTATTTAGAAAAATAATATATGATATATGAGTAACAAAAATATGAAAACATTAGGAGTAAATAATGAAAAGAGGAAGCGATTTAACTGTTAAAATAGAAAAATTACAATTTCCGTCGACAGGAATAGGTTATGCAGAAGATAAGACAATTTATGTTAAGAATGCATTTCCAGGTCAAACTGTGACTGGAAGGGTAAAAAAGAAAAGAGAAGATTATGCTGAAGTTAAGTTATTAAGTGTAGATGAAAAGGCAGATTACGAAATTGACGCAATTTGTCCGCATTTTGGTGTATGTGGAGGATGCTCATCTCAAACTATAGATTATGAAAAGCAATTAGAGTTTTTAAGTGAAGAGGTTAAAACTTTATTTGAAGAAGATAATATTGAAATGGGAGAATACTTAGGGATTCAAGGAAGCCCGAATCAATGGGAGTACAGAAATAAAATGGAGTTCACTTTTGGAGATGAAGCAAAAGGTGAGCCACTTTCTCTTGGAATGCATATGAGAGGAAAGTCTTTTGGAATATTAACTGTAGATGAATGTAAACTTGTTGATGAAGATTATAGAAAGATTATTAAATTAACAGTAGATTATTTTAGAAAAATGGATTTGCCTTACTATAAAGTAATGAAGGCAGAGGGATATTTAAGACACTTAGTTATAAGAAAAGCTCAAAATACTGGGGAAATATTAGTAAATCTTGTAACTACAACTCAAATAGATTTTGATTTAGGTGAATATGTAAAGCTGCTAAGAGAGCAAAGCTATAAGGGAAATCTAGTATCGATAATACATACAGAAAATGATTCGAGATCTGATGCAGTAATCCCTGAAAAAGTAATTGTACTATTTGGCAAAGACTATATAAGAGAGTCATTACTTGGATTACAATTTAATATTTCACCATTTTCATTTTTTCAAACCAATACAAAAGGTGCAGAAGAACTATATTCAATAGTTAAGGATTTTCTTGGAGAGAGCGAAGATAAAGTTGTATTTGATCTTTACTGTGGTACTGGAACTATAGGCCAGATAGTAGCACCAAACGCAAAAAAGGTTATTGGGATTGAGCTTATAAAGGAAGCTGTTGAAGCTGCCAAGGAAAATGCTAAACTAAATGGATTAGATAATTGTGAATTTATAGCTGGAGATGTGGCAGAAATAATTAAAAAAGTAAAAGATAAACCAGATATAATAATATTAGACCCTCCAAGAACTGGAGTACATCCAAAGGCGTTAGATTATGTAATTAGGTTTAATGCAAAGGAAATAATATATGTTTCATGCAATCCTAAGACACTTGTAGCGGATCTTAAAGTACTCACAGAAAGAGGATATAAAGTAGTTAAAACAAAGGTGAAGGATATGTTCCCTAACACGCCTCATGCTGAGACAGTTGTTAAGCTAGTTAAGAAATTGTAGCCACCCCATAAACCTTGCCAATTGCCACTAAACCCTGCCGATTCTGATAAACCTTGACAAAAACGTGATAGGGATAAGGGATGAAAGGAATTTAAGGGAGTAAGGTTGGAAGGGAAAAGTTAGCGATTTTTAAGGATAAAACCTTGAAACTAACATCCGTGCCGAATGGCGAAATGATAGGGATTTAAAAGGATTAAGGAATGATAATATTAAGGCAAAACTTAATATCTATTGTTCCTTTTTTCTTTTTCATTTGCTCCTTAACCCTAATATGTTTCGTCAGACTTTAGTGTCTTTCCGATTAAATATTGACGATGAAAGAGGTAACTGATACCATTATATTTAACGCGAATATCTCGGCAAGGTTTAAGGAAATGAACGAAGGAATGCGGGTTTGAGGGGGATTTTTTCAGCACGCTTTGTGGTTTGCTTACATAGTAAGGAACGATTTTTGAGAAAATCGTTAAGGAGATTATATAGAAGAGGTGAATATTAAATGTCGGAATTATGTTTAGAATTTTTTACACCTAATGAAGATGATACATGGATTTCACGTGGTGATGCAAAAATTAATGTTAAAGCTCATATTTGGATACTGAAATCGGAAACTGAGAAAATAGAAATTATAAAAAAAGTGTTAGAAGTTTATGCTAAACGAACGGAATATAGAGGGCAACATTTTACTTATGGAGAATTATTAAATTGTTTAGAGTATTATGGAGCTGATATCTCAAATAAAAATGTAAATGAATTGGAAGAAAATTTCTATGTTGTATTATGGAATGCAAAAGATTTTTATACTGAATTAGAATGGAGAGATGATGGTCATGTATATGAACTTTTTATAAATTGTGTATGCAGTAAAGATACAAACATAATATGTGAAGGTATTAAAGATACAGGCGGTGAAAAGAGAACATTAGAATTAAAAAACTTCAGAGCATATGACGGACATAAAATGGAAGCTTCAATTAATCTTAAAAAATATAAGAAGCTTCAGAATAAAAAAGACTATTTTAGGCTAAAAAGTATCTTTCAATTAAGTAATATGTATTTATTTAATAGGTTAATAGATTTTGTAGAAACAAATTATAATTACGAGCTCATATTTCCTAAAATACATAAAAAATATGAAGATGAATATAATTATTTAATGAAAAATTCAAAAGATTACAAAATGGATTGTACTTTAATAGAGTCTACTTCAGAAGTAATTCTAAAAGTAAGTTTTAAACCTTGTATAGTTAAATAAAGTGGAGTTTTCTATGGAATGAAGAGGTGCTTATGAGTACTTATATATTATTAATAATGAATGCTTATATTGAAAAAGAAAAAAGTGAGCCAATGCTTAAGCATAAAAAATGGATTGATTTTTTTAAGGAAAATGTAAGAGTAACAATTTTTTTTGGATTAGCAATAGTAGCACTTATATCTGTAATAGTATTAGTTTTTATAAAAATTTTATGTGGAGAAAATTTTATAAAAACTCCATATTGGGAAATTGGAATGGTAATAGCATCAATAGTACATGCCATATTAATTATAATATTATTTTATATATCTGAAAAAGAGGGACAAAAGAATTATAAGAATCGTATAAATAAATATGAAATGAGACTAAACATTCTTAGGTATATATTAAAATATGAATTTTATGTATATGAGCAAAAGAAAATTGAGGAGTTAATTAAACAATGCAATTCAGCGATAAAATTTCATCAAATTAGCAATAAAATATTTAAATCATTAAGTAGTCTAACAAAATCGGCATTGTTTCCTATAATGGCATTTTCATTTGGGTTAATGGCTAAAAAAGTTAAAGTAAATATAAATGATATTATAATACTAACAATATTAACAATATGGATAATTGTTATGTTTTGGATATTGTTCCATGGAATTAAACATTATGTAGAAATTTTTTTAGATGGTGAGAGTAATAAATTTAAAAAATTAAAAGGAATGCTAAATGATATAATTATTAAAGACTTTCTTAAAGATGAAAATAAAAAAAGTAATTTTGAATTATATAACAGTGGAAATAGTTAGGTTGTAAGGATTAATTGCTATTAAAAAGGAGACAAGTTATAGTGGGATATATAGTTGGAGTAAGCAAATACGAGAATATGATTTTTAAAACGGTTGATGAATTAGAAGATTATTTAGAAGAAGACGATTGTGAGGAAAGTGAGATAGGATTATTTAATATAAATTT
Organism: Clostridium sp. DL-VIII; assembly: GCF_000230835.1. Lineage (NCBI taxonomy): Bacteria > Bacillati > Bacillota > Clostridia > Eubacteriales > Clostridiaceae > Clostridium > Clostridium sp. DL-VIII. The sequence continues at coordinate 5,899,752 of NZ_CM001240.1, read as the reverse complement.
TCAGAAGTGGACTGATGAATGGCTGAGAAAAGAATGTAGAGATGGAGATAAAATTAATTCTGAGAAAGTAATATTGAATAGAGACATGATTGAGAGATTTGTTGAACATTGCAATAAAATACTCAATAATGGATATATTGAGTATTACACTGAATCTTATTTTAATGCTAATAGTATAGATGATTTACAAAAACTTAACGAAGAGATAGAGCTTGAAGTCTGTGATACAAGAGAGAAATTTGAAACTTTATTAAAAGCAGAATTTGAAAGTCATACATTTATTTATTGGAAAATTTTAAGTATATAGTATTAACTTATATATTGCAGGCGGTGTTATTTAACTGCCTGTTTTTGTATATAATTTAAATTAATAAAATCATATATATAAAATGGAAAATAATGATTTCATATAGTACAATTAAATATATAAAGTATACTGGAGGAAAACATATGATTACAGGTGAATTACGAAGTAAAGTAGATAGAATTTGGGAAACTTTCTGGACAGGTGGAATTACTAATCCATTAGAAGTAATAGAGCAGTTCACATATCTTTTATTTATAAAAGGTTTAGATGATAATGAAACTATAAAGGAAAATGAAGCGGTATTTTTAGGAATAGATTTTGAAGGAGCATTTCCTAAGGATAAGCAACATTTAAGATGGAGTAAATTTAAAAATGAAGAAGCAGGAGAAATGTATAGAATATTTGCAGAAGAAGTTTTTCCGTTTATAAAAAATCTCCATGGTGATGAAGCATCTGCATATTCAAAATATATGGGAGATGCAATATTTAAGATACCTACGCCACTAATGCTATCAAAAATAGTAACAGGTATAGATAATATAGATATGGCAGAAGGAGATACTAAGGGAGACCTTTATGAATATTTATTATCAAAAGTAGCAACAGCAGGAACAAATGGACAATTTAGAACTCCACGACACATTATAGATATGATTGTTAAATTAATGAAGCCAACACCATCAGATATAATTGTTGACCCTGCATTTGGAAGTGGTGGATTCTTAGTTCAATCACAAGAATATTTAAGAGAAAATCATAATGATTTATTTTTAGTAAGTGAATTAAAAGAACATTTTAATAATATGATGTTTAATGGTTTTGATATGGATAGAACTATGCTTAGAATTGGAGCTATGAACATGATGCTTCATGGTGTAGATAATCCTAATATAGAGTATAAGGATTCACTTTCAGAAGCAAATACTGATAAGGAAAAGTATACCTTAGTCCTTGCCAATCCGCCATTTAAAGGAAGTTTAGATTATGAAGCTGTATCAGCTGACCTTTTAAAAATAACTAAAACTAAAAAGACGGAACTTTTATTCTTAGCTTTATTCCTAAGAATATTAAAAACTGGGGGACGATGTGCATCTATAGTACCTGATGGAGTATTATTTGGTTCAACAGGAGGACACAAGAGTATTAGGGAAGAAATTGTGGAGAAGCATAAACTTGAAGCTATAATATCTATGCCAAGTGGTGTATTTAAGCCATATGCAGGAGTTTCAACAGCTATTATGATATTCACTAAGACTGGTACTGGTGGAACTGATAAAGTATGGTTCTATGATATGAAAGCAGATGGATATTCTTTAGATGATAAGAGAAGTGAAGTTGAAGCTAATGATATACCGGATATAGTATCAAGGTTTAACAACTTAGAAGGTGAAACTGATAGAAAGAGAACAGAACAAAGCTTCTTTGTACCTGTTGAAGAGATAAGGGAAAATGGATATGACTTATCTATTAATAAGTATAAGGAAATTGAATATGAAGAAGTGGTTTATGATGAGCCTAAGGTCATTTTGAACAAAGTTAAGGAACTTGAGAAAAATATAGCTCAAGGATTGGATGAATTAGAAAGAATGATTGAGGTATAACTTTATGAGTATTGAATATTTAAAGTTAGGAAATATTGCAACATATATCAATGGTTATGCGTTTAAGCCAGAAGATTGGGAGAATCAAGGTAAGCCAATAATAAGAATACAAAATTTGACCAATAGTAGTGATGAATTAAATTATTTTAATAAAGATATAAATGAAAAATACATAGTGAAAACAGGAGATATATTAATATCATGGTCTGCAAGTATTGGAATTTATGAATGGAATAAAAGCGAGGCGGTTTTAAATCAACATATATTTAAAGTTGTATTTGACAAAATAAATGTAAATAAGCAATATTATAAATTTATGGTAGGAATGTGTTTAGAAAAGGCAATGAAATATATGCACGGTTCTACAATGAAACATATTACTAAGAAGTATTTTGATGATATCTTAGTTCCAGTTCCAGATTTAAAAGTTCAGGAAAAAGTAGCAAAAGTATTAAATAAATCTCAAGAATTAATAGATAAGAGAAAAGCTCAAATGGAAGCTTTAGATGAATTAGTCAAATCGCAATTTATCGAGATGTTTGGTGACCCATCAAAGAATCCTATGGGATGGAAAGAAACAACTATAGGGGATAGTTGTTATTATGTTAAAGATGGTCCCCATGCGTCACCTAATTATGTTGAAAAAGATAAAGGAATACCATTTATATCAGTGAGAAACATTGTGGATGGTTATATTAATTGGGATACAGCTAAATATATTTCCGAAGATGACTACGAGACTTTTATAAAAAAGTGTGAACCTGAAAAAGGAGATGTACTATACTCTAAGGGCGGAACAACAGGTATTGCAAAGTATATAGATACTGATAAAAAATTTGCAAATTGGGTACATATTGCAGTGCTGAAATTTGAGAAAGATTTAGATGGAATCTTTTTTGAGAATATGCTTAATTCTGCATATTGCTATCAACAATCCCAAAGACTAACAAAGGGTATTGCAAATCGGGATTTAGTATTAGGTTCAATGAAACAAATTAAATTTTATTTACCACCAATAGAACTTCAAAACCAATTTGCAGACTTTGTTAAGCAAGTCGACAAATTGAAATTTGAAATGCAAAAGAGCTTAGAAGAAATGGAAAACAACTTTAATTCATTAATGCAAAGAGCGTTTAAAGGTGAATTATTTAATTAGCAATCTAAATGATGGTATTAAAATAAGTATAATTTCAATGATAATTGGCAATATATCATAATATTTAATAAATAGGGAGATGTATTATGGTAGAAAAAATTATTACTGAGATAGAGCAAAGAATGGCATGTATTCTTAATAATATGCAAATAGAAGAATTGCATAAAGTATTAGTACACAGTTTATATGAATTGACATTACTGAACGATGGACAAGCAGGTACAAAGAAACAAAAAGAGGAATTGGATTATATAAATATTTTTATTTGTGCTAAAGGTGTAGAGGGGTGCTCAGAAAAATCTATTAAATATTATAAATCAACAATAGAAAATATGTTAAATACTATAAGGAAACCAGTAAAACATATTACAACCGAAGATTTAAGAGAATATTTATCTAATTATTATAAAAAAAATTCTTGCAGTAAAGTAAGTATTGATAATATTAGAAGGATTCTATCAAGCTTTTTTTCATGGCTTGAAGATGAAAATTATATTATAAAAAGTCCTGTAAGACGTATTCATAAAATTAAGACACCAAAGGTGGTAAAAGAAACTTATAGTGATGAAAACTTAGAAATTATGCGTGATAATTGCGTAAATTTGCGTGATTTAGCAATGATTGATTTATTGAATTCTACAGGAATGCGCGTTGGTGAATTAGTAAGGCTTAATATTAATGATATAGATTTTAATGAAAGAGAATGTATTGTGCTTGGAAAAGGTGATAAGGAGAGAAAAGTTTATTTTGATGCTAAAACTAAAATACATTTACAAAATTATTTAAATAGCAGAAATGATGATAATATAGCATTATTTGTTACATTATTAAAGCCGTATAATAGGTTACAAATTAGTGGCGTTGAAATTAGAATGAGGCAATTGGGAAGAAAACTTAATATTAATAAAGTGCATCCTCATAAGTTTAGAAGGACACTTGCAACAAGAGCTATTGATAAAGGTATGCCTATTGAACAGGTACAACAGCTTTTAGGACATCAAAAGATTGATACAACACTGCAATACGCAATGGTAAATCAAAATAATGTTAAATTAGCGCATAAAAAATATATTTCTTAATTTTGGTAAATCGCAATTTATCGAGATGTTTGGAGACCCAATTAATAATCCTATGGGATGGGAAGTTAAAAAATTAAAGAATATTTCAACAAAAATATTAAGCGGTAATACTCCTAAAGGTGGCAGTGAAGTTTATGTGGATGATGGAATTATGTTCTTTAGAAGTCAAAACGTTTGGAAAAATAAATTGGTTCTTGATGATATAGCATATATAGATAAAGAAACTCATAAAAAAATGCTGAAAAGTAGCTTAAAGCATAGAGATATTTTAATAACTAAAACAGGAAGAATAAATACTGAAAATAGTAGCTTAGGTAGAGCATCTATGTATTTGGGTGAAGATGATGGTGCTAATATTAATGGGCATGTTTATTTGATAAGACTTAAAGAAGAAATATTAAATGAGTTTATTTTATTTATTCTTACAAGTAACGAATATAGAGGATATATTAGAAGTGTTTGTGTTGGAGGAATTGATAAAAGACAGTTAAATAAAGAGCATATAGAAGAATTTCCTATAATTTTTCCACCAATAGAGAAACAAAAGAAGTTTGTTAGTTATGTTAATCAAATCGACAAATTGAAATTTGAAGTACAGGAAAATTTAATCCAATTTAGAAAAGGATTTTAGTTCACTTATACAGCGGTATTTTAAAGGAAAGTTATATTAAATGAGGTGAAAATAAATGATGAGAGATGAATTTAAATTTATGGTTGATGAAGATATTAAAGATATTGAAGAATTGATAGATAACGAAAAGTATACAAATGAATATTATAAAGAAATTGTATCAAGATATCATAGTTATATTGATAAGTTTGGGGAGGGATTATATAGTTATTTCCATGAATCTGGATTTTATGATGATGTAAACGGAGAAAGTTTAAAGCATAATTTAATAGTAATAAAAAATAAATTAATTGCATTTAGAGCATATGGATATTCAAACAATGAACAAAAGCCAGATACTAAAATAACTTTGTCTAATAGTAATAGTAATATAAATCAAATTAATATAAACATTAATTTTGAAGATGCAAGAAAAAAGGTAGAGAATATGACATCTTTAAGTGAACTCGAAATTCAAGAAATTTTAGACAAAATAAATTATATAGAGGGTATTGTGAAATCGGATGATAGAAAAACCAAGAAGTGGGAAAGTTGTAAATCTGTAATTAAGTGGATAGCAGATAAAGGTGTTGATGTTGGAACAACATTATTACCACTTTTATTGAAAATTAACTAAATGAGGTGGTAAAATTGTGTACTAACTTTGAGTTTTTAAAAGATAAAAAGGAATTTAATAGTTTTTCAAATTCTTGTATTGAAGCAGAAAAAAGCATATTAGTAAGTCCGGCTACTTGTGCAATTTTAAGTAGAAGAGCTTTAGAACTTGCTGTAAAATGGGTATATTCATATGATGAAGACTTAAATTTACCTTATCAAGACAATATAAGCAGTTTAATTCATAATAATAGTTTTGTAGAGCTTATTGATAGTGAAATGTTACCAATGCTTAAGTTTGTTATTAAGCTTGGTAATGTAGCAGTACATACAAGTTCCAATATATCAAGGGAAGAAGCAATTCTTTCTTTACATAACTTATATCAATTTATAAACTGGATTGATTATTGTTATAGTGCTGATTTTAAAGAGAAAGAGTTTGATGAAGAAGTTCTGCTAAAGGGAGAAGAAAAAAGGACAAGACCAGAAGAGCTTAAGGATTTATATGAAAAATTAAGCTCAAAAGACAAAAAGCTTGAAGAAATTATTAAAGAAAATGAAAACTTAAGAAAAGAGCTTACACAAAAGAGAAAAGATAATACCGAAAATTACGATTTTAATATAGATGAAATAAGTGAATTTAAGACAAGAAAGATTTATATAGATGTTGAACTTAAACTTGCAGGATGGGACTTCAAAAAAGATGTAGGTGAAGAAGTTGAACTTTTTGGTATGCCTAATAGTGCTGAAAAAGGATATGCTGATTATGTCCTATATGGTGATAATGGTAAACCAATAGCTATTATAGAAGCCAAGAGGACAAGCAAAGACCCTAAAATTGGACAGCAACAGGCTAAATTATATGCAGATTGCTTAGAAAAACAATATAATCAAAGACCAGTAATATTCTTTACGAATGGATTTGAAAGTTATATATGGGATGATTATAATGGATATTCTGAGAGAAGAGTTTATGGTTTCTTTAAGAAAGATGAACTTCAATTAATGATTGATAGAAGAAGCAGTCGAAAGGGATTAAGGGATGTTAAGATAAAGGAAATAATATCAAATAGATATTATCAAAAGGAAGCTATTACAGCAGTATGTGAGTCGTTAGAAAGAAGACAAAGGAAATTATTATTAGTTATGGGGACAGGTACAGGTAAAACAAGAACTGCTATATCTATAGTTGATGTTTTATCAAGACACAACTGGATTAAGAATGTCCTATTCTTGGCAGACAGAACTGCATTAGTAAAGCAAGCTAAAAATAATTTTTCTAAGTTACTGCCAGATTTAGCGTTATGTAATTTACTTGATAATAGAGATAATCCAGAAGAAGCAAGAATGATATTTTCGACTTATCCTACAATGATGAATGCTATTGATGATACAAAGTCTAAAGATGGAAAAAGATTATTTACATGTGGGCATTTTGATTTAATTATTGTTGATGAGTCTCATAGAAGCATTTATAAAAAATATAAGGCTATATTTGATTATTTTGATGCCTTTTTATTAGGTCTTACAGCGACTCCAAAGGATGAAATAGATAAGAATACTTATACTATTTTTGATATGGAAAATGGGGTACCTACATATGCATATGAACTTAAAAAGGCAGTAGAAGATGAATATCTTGTTGATTATAGGACTATAGAAGTTAAGTCTAAAGTAATGGAAGATGGAATCAAGTATGATGAATTGTCAGATGAAGATAAAGAAGAATATGAAGAAAAGTTCGATGATGATGAAAATATTGGAGAAGAAATTAGTAATACTGCTATAAATGAATGGTTATTCAATGCTAACACAATAGATTTGGTAATCAATAAGCTAATGGAAAAAGGAATAAAAATAGAAGGTAATGAGAAAATAGGAAAAACTATTATATTTGCTAAAAATCATAAACATGCAGAAGCGATAAAAGAAAGATTGGATGTAGTATGTAAAGAATTTGGAACGCATTTTTCAAAAGTAATAGATAATAAGGTAAACTATGTTGAAACCTTAATTGATGATTTTTCAGATAAAAATAAAGAACCTCAGATAGCTATTAGTGTGGATATGCTTGATACGGGCATAGATATTCCTGAAATATTAAATCTTGTTTTCTTTAAGAAGGTAAGGTCTAAGACTAAGTTTTGGCAAATGATAGGCAGAGGAACTCGTCTTTGTCCAGATTTATTAGGAATAGGTCAAGATAAAAAGGAGTTTTTAATTTTTGATTTCTGCAATAACTTTGATTTCTTTAGGGCTAATCCAAAAGGATATGACGGAAATTTAGGGCAAACTCTAAGTGAGAGAATATTTAATTTAAAGATAGATTTGATAAAAGAACTTCAAGATATAAGATATGATGAAGAAGAGTATAGAAAACATAGAAGTGAATTATTAGAAGAAGCAGTGAAGGCAATTAATACTCTTAATGAAGATAATTTTAGAGTTAGAATGAATTTATATTATGTCCATAAGTATAAGAATAAGCAAGAATGGGAAAATCTTGGAGCAGTAAGTACTAAGGATATAAAAGAAAATATCTCGCCACTTATAACTTCATTAAAAGATGATGAACTTGCGAAGAGATTTGATTTAGTAATGTATCTTATTGAGCTTGCAAATCTTCAAGGAAATAATGCGATAAGACCTATAAAAAGTGTTATAGATACAGCAGAGCAGTTATCTAAGCTTGGAACGATACCTCAAGTTCAAGAACAAAAATACATAATTGATAAGGTAAGAACAGAAGAATTTTGGGAAGATGTTGATATCTTTGAACTTGATGAAGTAAGACTGGCTTTGAGGGAATTATTGAAGTACTTGGAAAAAGAAAATCAAAAGCCATATTATACTCATTTTGATGATTTTATTATTAAAGAAGAATCAAATGAAGCCATGTATAATGCTAATAACCTTAAAAATTATAGGAAAAAGGTGGAGTATTATTTAAAAGAACACGAAAATGAGCTTGCTATATATAAGCTCAGAAATAATAAGCAATTAACTAAACAGGACTTGAAGACTCTTGAAACTATTATGTGGACTGACCTTGGAACACAAGCTGATTATGAAAAAGAATTTGGTAAAATGCCAATTACTAAGTTAGTAAGGCAGTTGGTTGGTTTAGATAGAACCGCGGCCAATGAACTTTTTTCACAATTTTTAAACAATCAGTCATTGAATTCTAAGCAAATACACTTTGTAAAATTAATTGTAGACTATGTAGTTAAGAATGGTCTTATAGATGATAATAAACTATTGCAACAGGAGCCATTTAGAAACGTTGGAAGCATAGTTGAGTTGTTTAAAGATAATATGGATGATGCAAGAAATATTATGGGAATAATAGCGGACATAAAGAAAAATGCAGAAGTAATTATATAAGCATTATATACTTTCATAATAAAATGAGAAAAGTTTTTTGGAGATGAATTGGGTAGAGAAATGTATGCAAAATTGAAGTAGAACATAAAAAGGTTCTAAAGATTGGAAATATATAAGATAGTTAGTCCATAAAAGTTTAACTGAACTCTTTGGTATACAATATATATTTATAGAATAGCAACATTTTTACAGGATATTGTATACCTTTTTGTGTTTTAAACAGATGTTTATATAAAAAATACCAAGAAATTATCACAAACCAATAAGAATTTATGTCAGTAATAAAAAAAGAATTGACAAGCTATGTTTATAAAATATATTATTAATACATAATTTAATAAAAAACTTGTGATAACTGATTTTATTTATAAGTTTTGTGTTTTTTAATACGCACTATAAGTGCGTTAAAAAATAAAAATACAAAATTCATAAATGAAATCAGTTTTTTTATTGGTCTTTGAAAATCGAACAGCGTTAATGGTCTACGCCGAGGCTATAGGGGCTATTAAGCACAAGAGATTAAAAATAGAGGAGGAATTCTTAGATGATACTAATTAATTCAGCAGGCTTTGAATTGAAAGATGGATTTAAAAATGAGACTAAGTCTGAAGTAATAGATAAGATAAAAAGAAAATTTAATAAAAATGAAATAACTTTGCTAATATTGACTACAGATTCATTTATATTTAGTGAGAATGGTGAAAGAAATAAAGAGATTTTAATAAACTCATTATATGATTATGCAATACTAACTGGAGGAGTTGAAGACAGTTTTATAGAGAAATTAACAGCTCTAAAGGAAAATGAAGTAACAAATCTAATACAAATAATTTTTGAATGTAATAAGGAAAAAATGCTAATGGAAAAAAGAATTGGTGAAGTAATAAGTGAAATACTTGGAGTATAAGAAATAAAAAGGGCTAAAAATACAATAATTATATTATGTGATAAATTTATAAAAAAATACTAAAAAAGGCTTGATTTATGTTATAAACAGTGTATAATATAATACATAAATTTAAAAAAGTAATTACTTAAGTGATTACTTTTTTACAAGCTATTTAAAAATTTAAAATCGTTAAAGGTTTATTTTGTATAATTATGTAACGTTTATGTTATAGTAAAAAAGGTTTATTTAATTAAAGGTAAAGATTGTCCTAAGTGATGTCTGCCTATAATAAATAGACCTTTTTTTTATTTTAAAGTTAGCTACACATGTTTAGTTGATACCTCCATGAAAAGGATATTTTATATGGATTAGAACAAAATTTCTAATCAAAAATTAAAAATTTCGGAGGATACAAAATGAAAAAGATAATAATTACAAACAAATTTAAAGGACACATGGTAGCACATAAAAAGGAGTTTCTTGAACCATTTGAAAATCTTATAAAAGAATTTGAAATGAGTAAGGAATTTCAAAAATTAGAAGATGATTTTTGTAAAATAACTTTTAACTTTAACAGAGCTATAGGATTTAATAGAGTTATTAATATAGGGGTAAATGAGAAAGCTATTTATGCAAAAAGAATAGGCAGAGAGATATATTCTAAGTTTGTAAAAAGAAAAGAACTTGGAGTTAAAACATCCAAAGTAGTATTTATTTTAAATAAGAATAAGAGAGAAGAAGATTCATATTTTCTAATAACAATGTTTCCGGGAGAAGAATGTGAGAAAGAGCCAGAGGATAGAGGTATTAAGGATATTTCAGAATTAGAGAAGTGCTTAAATTTCTGGAGAAATAGAGCATTTATATATGATGAATACTTAATTGACATAAATACAATTAGGTATTCTATGCCATATAAGGAACTATATAAAAAATTAAATACAAAGAAAGCATTACAAGAATTTAAATTTGAAGATTTTAACGAAATGTTTGAGGATTATTTTAAATTTTTAGATGAGAACAATTTAAATGAAAAGGTATCTAATTCACCAATGAATATAAATATATTGCCAGAGATATATTACATGTTGTTATGGAGAGACCCACTTAATATAGGCACTGAAGCTATATTTAATATTTTCCATTTGGGATTATTTAAAAAACTTGGATATTGTGAAGACAAAGATGTTAATGAATGGATTAATAAACAAAGTAGAGAAGAATATTATAAGATAATTGCTGATATATTATCAGAACAAAATGAATTAATGGATATAAATGTTATATTTAAAGGTGCAGGTAGATATGATATAGCATTAGTAGAAAGAAAAAATGGGGTAGAATTATGTGTTATGAAAGTAGAAGATATCATGTTAACCTTTGATACTACATTAAAAAATTATGAAGAGAACATTTGAGAAGTATAATATTGAGAAGCTGGAGGATTTAAAAATGATGTTCATGAAAAAAGAGAGAGTTAATAAATTTAGAATAAATCTTGGGGCAATAGGAAGAGAAGAGAGAGAAAATATATTTATTGATGTTGAATATAATTATATAAAAGATAATAAGGTTAAAGTTGGTTATTCAATAGGTATCTATGGGTGTGGAATGATAAGCTATGTTGTAGGCTATGAGATTGATGTGAACTTAGATGAAGATATAGAAGAAGTTTTATTTGATGAGGCAAAAAGACTGCATGAAAATGGCTATTTTTATTCGGCGTTGGAGCTGTTCTATGAAGAGTTAGATTATTTAGAAACAATGTAAGTCAATGGGAGGAATTTCAGATGAATGAAATATATAAGAAAGATTATATAAAAAATATAGGACAAGGTATTAAAAGATTAAAGGAAAAGGGTAAGTATTACTTGTTAATCACTGAATTAGAAAGATGCGGTAGTTTTAATGATTTTGAGATAGTTATATCTCATATAAGCTATTATTACTTTACTGAATATAAGGAATATTTGATTAGTAATTTAGAATATATAGAAATGATGGAAATGGCAGAGGATATTAAAAAAAGAAAGGAAATTATAAACAATATTATTATATATTCATGTCTTGGTAGTAAAGAAAAAGTTTAATCGTAAACTGATAATAATGTTAATTGCTGAGAATTAGATAAGATAGCAAACGTGACAGCATAGTTTTATGTTGTCATGTCTCTATTAATTTAACATTGTAATTAGAAAGAATATATTTTTATTAAATTTAAAAAATGTATTGACAAGCTATTATAAATAATATATTATAAATCCATAATTTAATTAAAACTGTTAAAGCCAGTTTTGTTTAGAAATTTTTATAGTAATTGAATATGGTGAAACAAAAAAGTTTCAAATGATTTTTTTAATGATGCACAACCAGTGCGTCTAAAACAAAAAATCACCATAAACAATAAAAACTATAAAAACAAGATTTCTAAACAAAACTGGCTTTTTTGCTCTTTGAAAATTGAAAATAGAGAAAAGATTGACTTCCAAGAACTTCAGAAGGTAGAGGCCTTAGGCAATACGAGAGCAGATGAAAGGAGGTGGTGTGTTGGAAAAGGAAGTGTTTTAGAAGAATTAGTTACTGAAAAATTATAGATTCGAGGTCTAATCAGTATAATAAATAAAATGAATTAGGAGTATTTAAAAATACTATTGTTAAAAGCAAATTAGATTTAATTATAGATAAATAAAAGGATTGAAATTGGAGGAGATGAAATGAGTAAGTTTGAAGAAAATCCTTTAAATACTATTAATGGAATAATATTTACAGATAAGGCTGTAAAAGCTTTATCTGAGATTAAGATAGATGAACTGAATGATAAGGAGTTAAGGAGTATCTTAAATAAAGCAGAACATGATGAGAAGATAATAATAGCTGATTCTCAAAATGCTGTATGGACTAAAGAGGACATGAAAGCCGTATGTTATACGGAAGATATGAATGACTTGTATAAAATAGAAGAATTGAAGTTATATATAGCTCAATATCCACCTATGGAAGGAGGGTACAATTTATATGGTCAATTTGGAGATACGTCTGAGTTCTTAAGAAACTACTTGATGATAATTGATTATAGCGACGAAAAATCCTGCAACCGAATTTTTGAAGACAATTTAAACCATATACTTTGGTATGACAAGGATAATGAGCTTAAAGAAGCTGTAGATAATCAATTAAAAAAAGTGAAAAATGATATTTTAGAAGATGAGGTATTGATAATTCAAGGAAAAACATTTGATTCATTGGAAGCACAGATAGAAATATTTGTAGGTTCTAAAGAAGAGTATGAATTTATGGGGATAGCTTATGGCAAGAGGGTTTATAGAATTAAGGATAAGCTCTACTATTTAAGCACTGATTCAAGAAGATATGAGGGTATTTATTATTGGATATTACAAGAGCTTGGACGAAAGGGATATAAATATTTTAGAAATATATGATTAAAAAGGTAAGTAAGTAAAAGTATAAATTATAGAAAAGGAATTGATATAAATTATGAGAAGATGGAATGAAGAGAATGCAGGGAGTTTTCTTTGGGAAATGACAAATGGAAAAGTAACTGATTTCTATGGAGTTGGGGATATTGAAGAAATGTCCAAATCAATAGCTATTTTTATTAATGCTATGGCAGAGGATGCTAATATCGATGTTAAAGAAATTATGGATAATATAAATGATGAATTAGGGAAGAAAAAAGAAAATTAAACCAAATATAGAAAAGGGAAGGTGTATTATATGGCAGGCGTTTATGGATTTATAAAAAATGGAGTAAAAAAAATAGGATACAAACATTGTGATTCTTATCTTTATGACTTAGGAGCTAATATTGCTAAATTTATTAATGAAACAACTAAAGAAGAAATGGAAGAAATATTTGAAAAAATAATTCTTGTAGATAACGGTACAGAAGCAACTGATGAGCAAATTAAGAAGTGTGAAAAATGGTTTCAGCCAATACACGGTAGAGAAAAATCTAATTGGTATAATTTACTAAGATTAACGCAAGGAAATTTATTTTTATACAAAGAGGGAAAACTTGAGTATATGTTTAATGGGGAAGACCTGTATGTAGAATATAAATATATAATAAATCTTGATAATAATGAATTTGAAATTTATGAAACTGATTTTAAGACTAAAGAGGAGAAAATGATTGGAATTTATTCATTAGATAAGGTTAATGAAAGTGATATTAAAGACTTATACGAAATTCGATTAGAAGAAGAGAAGATGAGAGAGTTAGCTAAAAAAGAAGAAGAGAGAGTTGAAAAAGAAGAAAAAGAGAGAATGTTATCAGAAAAGATTGAGGAGTTAAGTCAAGATGAAGAGTTTATGAGATATTATCATAGTGAATTATCTTCAAATACGGTAAAAGAAGATTATATAGAATTCTATATGAGATTTGTGATGGCAGGTCTAATTCATATAGAAGAATTAGATAATATAACTGATGCAAAAGAAAGAAAAGGTATATTGTCAAAAAAAATTAATGAAATGCATGAAAAGGAAATGATGCGTAGCTGTATATCTAAATATACTGGTATTGAATTATAAACGATTATAGTAAGGAAAGTTATTTATTTAAGTTAGCGATAAAAAATGCGGTAGTGATGATATTACCGTATTTTTTTATTATATACTTTATGCTTTTAGAATATAAAATAATTGCTTTAAGCATTAATAAAATGTTAATATATTCTTACAAAGTAAATTTAATGTTTATAAGTAAAATACATAGTTTTTAATAAGGGAAATTACTAAGGGGGATGAAATAATGAATTTTTTGAGTAAGAAGGCGAGATTAGATTTAGTTGCAAAAACACTAATAGTAACATCTATTTTAGGGTCAGGTTCGTACATAATACTTAATGATACTACAGTGACTGCTTATGCTACAACTACTTCAAGTAATAAGGAATTAGTTAAAGCAAAGATACTTAATGACTTATTAGCTTATAAGACAGATATAACTTTTTCTACAGATGAATATACATCTTATAGTATAGGTACAGATTCAACTGCTGACCCACAACAAGCATATTTTGAAGTATTATATGAACATCCAGAAATATTTTGGACTTCACAAAGTGTGTTAGGGGTTACTAATACTGATGGAAGTGGAAATAAGACATATACATTATATGTAAACAATCTTTATTCAGATTCAGACATTACTGCTAAAAAGGCAGAATTAGATTCAAAAATAAATGACATTGTTAGCAAGTTTACTTCTTATGATGATTTGAGGAAAGTATATGAAATACATGACTACGTTAATGCAAATGTTACTTATGACCACGCTTTAGCAACTGCAACACCACCTGCATCATCTATTGACCCCCATACAGATTTAAGCGGTTATATAGCTGACACAAGACAAATAACCCAAAATAATGCAAATTATTATGAAGTACACAGTCTTTATGGAGCTGTAGTAAATGGAGATGCTGTTTGTGAAGGTTATGCTAAGTTTGCTAATACATTATTAACAAAAAGTGGTATAGAAGCAAATATTATAGTAAGTGCTTCTCATGCATGGAACTATGTAAATGTTAACGGAAATTATTATCAATTAGATACAACATGGGATGACCAAAGTGATGATAAGACATTAACTCCTTACAAGTATTTTAATATTACAAATAACGAAATGTTAGAGGATACAACTGCTAATAAGACGCTTCATAATGCAACATCTTATGTTCCAAACTGTACAGACACTACTTTTGACAACATTTTCAGAACAGTTGGCAGTAACAATATTATTCAAGGTAAAAATGTAATGAGGGTTGATGATAAACTATATTATTTAGATGATTCAGGTACTATTTATTCTTATAATTTAGATGGAACAAATCAAGCAATTATCAGAAGTCCAAAGAGTGGAGATTTAATTATATATAATTTAATGGAATATGACGGAAGTTTATACTACTTAAGTTATAAAACAGATGCAAATTACACTTATTTAATGGAAATAAATAAAATAGATTTATCAGCTAATACTGATACTCCAGTTCTTAATATAAATGATGGATTTGGTCTTACTAATGGTAGCTTACCAAATATATCTTTTTATATTGATAACAATAATTTTGTAGTGACATCAGACGGAACTACAAAAAAATTCCCTATTAGTATAATTAAAGCTTCGGGAATTACTATTTCAGGAACAAACAGTATTAATGTTAAGGGTGGAACAACACAACTTACTGCAACTGTAACACCTAACAACACAACAGACAAGACTGTAACTTGGTCATCAAGTGATGAAAATATAGCAACTGTAGACGCTAATGGTTTAGTTACAGCTAAAGCAGATGGAGCGGTAGTTATTACTGTTAAAACAAATGATGGTAGTAACGTTCAAAATACCTACAATGTTAGTATTTCTGGACAAACCGATGTTAAGACTACAGGAATTACTATTGATGGAACAGATACAATTACAGCCCAAAATGGTACAACACAACTTACTGCAACTGTAAATCCAAGTGATGCTACTGATAAAACTGTAACTTGGTCTTCAAGCGATAATACTATTGCAACTGTAGACTCTAATGGTTTAGTTACAGCTAAATCAGATGGTAGTGTAGATATTACAGCTACAGCTAATGATGGAAGTGGTATTAGTTCAACTAAAACTATTAGTGTTAGTGGACAAACTGTTGTAACTCCACCTACTGATGTTAAGGTAACAGGAATAAGTATTTCTGGAAATGATACAATTTCAACTAAAGACGGTACAACACAACTTACTGCAACTGTAAACCCATCTAATGCTACTGACAAGACAGTAACATGGACTTCAAGTGATAATACGATAGCAACAGTAGATTCTAATGGTTTAGTAACAGCTAAAGCAGATGGTAGTGTAGATATTAAGGCTACAGCTAATGATGGAAGCAATATTAGTTCAACTAAAACTATTAGTGTTAGTGGACAAACTGTTGTAACTCCACCTACTGATGTTAAAGTAACAGAAATCACTATTTCTGGTGGAAGTAGCATTAGTACTAAGGGAGAAACATTAACTCTTACAACTGATATAAATCCAAGTGATGCTACAGATAAATCAGCAACATGGACATCAAGTGATGATACCATTGCTACCGTAGATAATAACGGTGTAGTAACAGCTAAAGCAGATGGAAGTGTAGATATTACAGCTACAGCTAATGATGGAAGCAATATTAGTTCAACTAAAACTATTACGGTTAGTGGACAATCTGTTGTAACTCCGCCTACTGATGTTAAGGTAACAGGAATTACTATTTCTGGTGGAAGTGGCATTAGTACTAAGGGTGGAACAACTCAACTAATAGCTAATGTATCACCAAGTAATGCTACTGATAAAACAGTAACATGGTCTTCAAGTGATAATAGTATTGCTACAGTAGATTCTAATGGCTTAGTTACAGCTAAAGCAAATGGAACAGTAATTATTAAGGTTAAAGCAAACGATGGAAGCGGAATAGAATCAACTAAAACTATAAATATTAGTGGCCAAACAACTACAATACCAGTGACAAATGTTAATGTAACTGGAATAACTATTTCTGGAAGTGATAATATTAGCACTAAGGGAGGTACCTTAAATCTTACATGCAATGTAGCACCAAGTAATGCAACCAATAAAACAGTAACATGGACTTCAAGTGATAATACTATAGCAACTGTAGACGCTAATGGCTTAGTTACAGCTAAAGGAAATGGAAGCGTTACTATTACAGCTACAGCAAATGATGGAAGTAATATTAATTCAATTAAGACTATTACAATTAGTGGACAAATTACAAATACTGATTCAGTATTGAAGTCAGTTTCTATATCAGGGACAGAAGAAGTAGGACATACGCTAAAGTCAAAAATAAGCTATGATGGAGCTAAACCGTCAGTAGAATATCAATGGCAAAGAGCTTCTACTAAATATGGAGATTATAGTGATATTAGCGGTGCGACAGATGATACCTATAAGTTAAAGAGTAGTGATAAAAATAAGTATATAAGATTAGTAGTTACAACAAATATTAATGGAAGCACCTATACTGTCGAAGATACTACAGGAAAGATTGATACAGCTTCATCAAGTGATAACAGTTCATCAGATACTACAACTTCATCATCAGACAGCAATTCGTCTACAACAAGTAATACTAATGACACAGTTGTATTAAGACCATCAACTTCAAATAATACATATGGTAATATGGGACCTATAATACCAACTAATGAATCACCAAGTGGTGCAAGTATAGTTAGTTCAAGTAATAATATAAGTAATGTTAATTCACTGGCTTATGGAAGATTCACAAATCCTGCTGGACATCCAGTAAGCGGTTGGTTAAATTCAAATGAGAGCTGGTATTACTTGGATAATGATGGATATGTTAAAACAGGTTGGATTCAAGATAATGGAAAGTGGTATTATTTAAATACTGCTACAGATACAACTCGTGGGACAATGAAAACAGGCTGGTTACAAGATACAGATGGAAAATGGTACTATCTAAATTCAGATGGTTCAATGGCAATCAATATAATTGTAGATGGATATACATTAGGTAATGATGGTGCTTGGATAGGATAATATAAGGCAAATGGAATAAAAAAATTTAAAATTATAACATATATAATGGAAAGAACTTAAAAGTACATTTATATGTATATGTCATGATAGAAAATGCAGTAGTAGCT
The DNA here is from genome assembly GCF_000230835.1 of Clostridium sp. DL-VIII. Lineage (NCBI taxonomy): Bacteria > Bacillati > Bacillota > Clostridia > Eubacteriales > Clostridiaceae > Clostridium > Clostridium sp. DL-VIII. The sequence goes on along the minus strand of NZ_CM001240.1, from coordinate 5,881,414 downwards.
ATATTATTGCATTTTTTATTATAGCAATGTTAACTTTAAGCGTATAAAATAATTGCTTATAGCATATAAAAAGTGGTAATATATTCTTGTGAATTAAATACTTAAAGTGAAAAAATTATCAAAAGGAAGGGAGTAATAATGGGGTATATAAAAAGAATCTTTAGATTCTACAGCATAAAATATTTTCTTGAAAGTTATGCAGTTGCAATATTTTTATGCTTTTTGTATTTTAATGGGAGAAGTGGCAGAGGAGTATTAGTTTCAGCAGAAAATTTGCCAGAACTATTGTTTTTAATTTTTTCTACTTTGTTGTATCCGTTTGGAAAAGCGACTTATCTATATTTAAAAGATTCACTTACACCAGAAGGAACTGTGTATTTTGGATATGTAGTAGTAATATTTATAGGTAAATTCATTATGTCAATGATACTTTATGGGCTTGCTATACCGCTTGGAATAATAAATATTTTAATTATAGTCTTAAAGTATAGAAAAGCGAAAGAAGTAAATGATTCGATTGATTGGTATGAATAAAAATTATAAGGGGATGTATGTATAATGAAAAAAATAAGATTAACAAAAATAATAGCGAGTTCATTAGTAATAGCATCAGTAATAGCTCTAAATCCTATAGGAGCAAGTGCAGAATGGAAACAGGATGGTACAGGAAAGTGGTATTCAATAGGAAATTCATGGGCTACAGGATGGTATCCTATTGATGGAAGTTTTTATTATTTTAACAGTAGCGGATATATGGTAATTAATTCAAGTATTGATGGTATGGAATTAGGTAGTGATGGTAAATGTAAAATACCAACTAATCAATCTACTTCAAGTATAAGTGGAACAGCGATAAGTCCATATGAAGTTGACTATGGAAATAAATATGATGGAACTACAAGTAAAAAGTTTACAATGTCTGGAGTTGCCTATACACAAGGATTTTCTTTAAATGCAGGTGGATATGCATTATTCAATTTAGGAGGACAATATAATACTATTAAAGTAAGAATTGGACATATAGATGACTCTTGGAATGGTAAAGTTGCATTAACAATATATTTAGATGGGCAACAAAGTCAACAAATTGAATTAAGTAATGATGATATTTCAAAGGTAGTCACAATACCTGTAAATAAAGCAAATCAAATGAAAATAGAAAGTAAAGAAGAATTGAATGGTTATCATGGTGGATTTGGAGAATTCTCTGGATTCAATAATATGGTAGGTTATTAATTATAATAGAGAAGAAAAAAGATAGAGTAATGAAAAGTACTCTATCTTTTTTAAATTATTTTATTGATATGTATATTTGTGAATTACCGCCATTGTATAATAATAATGTTTTTCCATCAAAAGAATAAGAATTTTGTTGAACTCCTGAACTCATAAAATTTTGTACTATAGAATATACTTCATCCGTCTTATCAGGGAAAATCATATTTAAAATAGCCTTAAAATCATTTGTTGTTTCAGAGTCATTTTTAAGGATATTCATTTTTATTGCGTTGTCATCAATTTCTGAAATAGCAATTTGATAGTTTACATAACCACCAATTACATCGTGATAATCTTTACCATAAGGACTTAATAATAATCCTGCATTATAGTCTACAAACTTATAATCTCTTTTTAAAATATCTCTTATTTCAGATGCAGTCTTACCTTTTGTATAGGTTGAACTTGATGCTGTAGAGACCCAAGCGCCATTACTACCTAAATAGTAACCCCAGATAGTTGTATCATGTGCCATAGAGCCATCAGAATTTAAGTAATACCAAGCTCCAGAATCTTGAACCCAACCTGTTTGCATTGTTCCGGTGGAAGGGTTAAGGTAATACCATTTACCACTATCTTGAATCCAGCCAGTTTTTGCTAAGTTATTTTGATAATAGTACCAATTGCCATTAGATTGCTCCCAGCCTGTGGTAACTGCATATGCAGTTTGTCCCAATGCTCCAGCAATTATTAAAGCTAAAGCGCAAGATATAATCCCATTTCTCTTAAACATTATTATGTACCCCCTTAAAATATATGTTTCACTATATAAACTAAATATACTGCCATTTGGACTACATTACAATATTAGGGAAAAGGCTCTAAGCTGATTTAGCTTAAGATTACTCGTTTATGCTTATAGCATATTAAATAATTGCAAGGAGAATAAAATATTAGTAATCTATGTATAATATATAAAATAAATGAAAGGATAGATTATACTAAGGTGGATTATAGAGAGATAAATGAGAAGATTGATGAACTTAGAGATGTTCTAAATATACTAATGGATGGAGATTATAGAGAGAATTATGAAAACATATTGGAGTTAAGCCTTAAATTGGATAACCTAATTGCTGAGTGTTACAAAATGAAAGGCAATTAATAAAAAAATCAAAAAATAGCGATTATAAAAACTAAAAAAGTTATAAAAGTTATTGTAAGTGTATAACATAATATAAATGCAATTAAAGAAAGGGGTTGTGAGTGAATATGCAACATTGTTAAGCAGGAGTAGTGATAGGAGTGGATGAAAAGTATGAAGGAATAAATTTAGGAGAATTTTTGAGAAAATTGCGTATTGATAAGGGTAAAACCATAAATAGTATGCAAAATGAAACTGGAATCAGTAAAAGTTATTTAAGCAAATTGGAAAATAATACTAAAGATAATCCAAGTCTTGATATACTTAAAAAGTTATCAAATTATTATAATATACCTTTTCAAGTATTTCAGAATTTGTGTGGTTTTAATACTGGATTAGAAGATGGACAAGTTAAAGACATAAGCGAATTGGTAATTAATTTAGAGTACTTATTCGCCAATATACAAGTTGACATAGAATTTAAGTTATTATTTAAAAATTTTATCATCTTTCTTGAAAATATTATTAGTAGTAAAGAAGCAGGTAGAGCGGAAGAATTTAAAGTGTTGGAGTTGCTGGATGAACTTAAATGTAAATTAGATAAGTTGAGTAGAGAGAAAATAATATGACCGAGAACAACGTTAATAACGAATTCTTATTTTCAATGTATGTCAAAAACAACTATATTGAAAAACTCGAAAAGATTTTAGACATTAGAATTAAGAATATTGAAGTATCTCAAAAAAGTAATCGAATGAGCATGCAAGGAATAAGTTTAGATGAACAAGAAATAAAGATTAGTTGGCAGTTAGATAATGACTTTAAAAAACAAATTATAAGGATTCAGAATCTGATAGTGTTTGCCTCTAATAATAAAAAAACTATTATTATATATGGAGCTTTTGAATTTGACGAGTCAATTAATCAAGAGTTAATGCAAGATATCACGTTTTTTAATGATAAAAATATCAAATTAGTAATCCTAAAAATAAATCACGAATGTCTGGCTATAATATCAAATAAAAAGTTAGACAATCCTTTTGTTAATAATCCCTTTGTGAGTAAAAAAGAGATAACGGTTTATAATAAAAATTATAAAAAATAGATAATAGCTAATATACCATCCCCCAGTGTAAATTAGTTTATATCTAACATAATATTCAAAGTGTATCCCGAGTTAAATATATATACAAAGACCAGAAGTAAAATTCTGGCCTTATTTTTTTAGGTTTGGAATTATAGTATTAAGTATTTCATCTATAACTTTCAATTCTCTTTTAGAATTTAAAGTGTTAATTTTTTCTATTATAGATTCTTTGTCCACTTTAATGCTGTCATTGCCATAAATTAAATAATCTAATGAGATATTAAGTACAGAAGCTATTTTACATATAACAGCCAATGAACCTTGTCTATCAGACCTTTCGAGCTGTGTAAGATATACATTTGATATGCCCACTGATTCAGCTAACTGGTCTCGAGTCATATTATTTTTTTCACGTTCTAATTTAATTCTCTTTCCCATTTCAATAAAATTTATATCATTCACTTAAATCCCACCTTATAATATATACTTTACAGTTAAGCAGTTTAAACTGGAATAAACGTTAAGCATATAAAAAATATGCTTATTGCATAGAAGAGGATAAGGTGCTAAAATATAATTGGATTATAAGAGAATAATTTGAAATAATTAGAAAAGGTGGGGTGAATAATGAGAAGAAAATACATAGCTATGTTTTTAGTATTGGGGATTCTAACAACCATAGTACTACCGGTTAAAGAGGTATTAGCTTCAGATACAAAAGCATCGTCTACATCAAATAAATCTTTAAATACTACTATTACTGCCGATGGTTGGAAAAGCGAAAGTGGTGCATGGTACTATTTAAAAAATGGTGCTAAAGCAACTGGATGGATTCAAGATAGTGGTAAATGGTATTATCTTGGAACTGATGGTAAAATGCAAGTTGGATGGATTCAAGATGGTGGAAACTGGTATTACCTAAATGGTGATGGAAGTATGGCTCATGATACAACTGTTGGAGATTATTATTTAGGTAGTAACGGAGCTTGGACTACATCTTCTACATCAAGTTCTTCAGGCAGTGCTACTGGTATTTCTTATACTGAACTTATGAATAGAATTGATTCATTAGGATTTATAGATAAAAAATATTATTCCACATCTGAAGTTGGAGATATAGCTGGTTATGATTGGGATTGGAAAAATACTATGTGCGGTGGTATAAGTGTGTATGATAAAGGCGGATTTGTAGTTCAACTTCGTAAAAATAACTCAGAATTTCATAGCGCTGTATTACAAATATTTAATTGGTTATTGCCAACACAAGGTAGTGAATTAGACCATATTCTTGCTACTAATCCACAGAATGAAACTTTGACTATGGATGGAAGAACTGTTCAAATAATCATGTATGCAGATGCTATAAATGTTGTTATAACTGGATAAGATTAAGAACTTTGCTCTTAGGACGCTTTGCTTAAGACGTTACACTTATGTGCAGGAGTAAAGGATAAAATTAAATTATATAAATATTTACAGGTAAAGGGTGAGAAAATAGTGAAAATAAGATACATAGCTATGACATTAGCTGTAATGTCATTAATAATATTAACACCAAATAAAAATGCATATGCTTCAAGCTACTGGACTCAAAAAAATGGAAGCTGGTACTACCTTAGCGATAGCTCTAAAATTATGACTGGATGGATTCAAGATAGTGGTAAATGGTATTATCTTGGTTCTGATGGTAAAATGCAAGTTGGATGGATTCAAGATGGAGGCAACTGGTATTACCTAAATGGTGATGGAAGCATGGCTCATGATACAACTGTTGGAGGTTATTATTTAGGTTCTAATGGAGCTTGGACTACTGCTTCTGCATCAAGTTCTTCAGGAAGTGCTACTGGTATTTCTTATGATGAACTTAAGAATAGAATGGAAAGTTTAGGATTTATTGATAAAGAATATTATACAGCATCAGATATTGGTGAGGATTCAGGAGCTTATGGATGGTATTGGAAGAATACTATGTGTGGGACTGCGAGTGTGTATGATAATGGAGGATTTATAGTACAGCTTCGTAAAAATAATTCAGAGTTCCATAGTGCTGTAGTGCAAATATTTAATTATTTGCTTCCAACTCAAGGTAATGAATTAGATAAAATTCTTTCTACAAATCCTCAAAATGAAACCTTAACTATGGATGGCAGAACTGTTCAAATAATCATGTATGCAGATGCAATTGACGTAAAAATAACAGGCTAAAAAACTATATATTATATAGTAAATGAAATAATAGGCAAAAAAAAGAACTAAGTTTTAACCGGCTTGGTTCAATGATAGGACGCTTTGCTTAAAGGGGCATGGACTTAGTAATAGAAGAAGAGAACTTGGTTTAAAGACTGGGTTCTTTTTTATATAAAGCAAGCACTTTATGTAATATGCATAAAAATTAATTAATATTGTTTTTAATTTTTTTATTAATTGAGGAAATATTTAATAATTAGACATGTTATATGAGGTAATAATAATCTATAGGATAGTATTAATGATAGATGATGCTCTAAATATTATAAAATTAATCCTTATAAGATATTTTATAATATGAAATAATATTTTAATTTATAATATATAACTGATTAATATAAAATTTTGTGAAAATTTATATTAATAAAATCATAGTTATTTACATAATTTGCTGGTAAAATATAATTGAAAAAACAATTACATAAATTAAGCTATTTAAAACAGTAATTACCCTATCTACTGTTTTAAATCAGTAAAAAATAAGAGCAACAATTAATGTGCTCTTATTTGCTATTTAGAATTATTTCTATCTTTTATTGCTTGTTTATGTTTAAGTCTTTCAATAACCTGTTCATTTATATAATTGGCTTTTTCAGGAATACTTAATTTTTCAAAATTATTATTTGAATCTTCCAATACATCTATTAACAAGTCCAATAGCTTATTACTACAATGTACACAGACAGCAATATCAGTATTACCAACCCAATTTCCACCATTATTTATAGTTGTATCACAAAAAAAACATGTTTGAAGACCAAATTCTGTGTTTAATCCTTTAAAATTATTTTCACTTATTTTTGCCATTTTAGCATACCTCCATATGTTTTAATATTGCCAGATTAGTTAGAATTGTAGGCTCAATTTTAACTATCTTATCATTAGAAATTATTAAATATATCAATAGATATCCATTCAAACTATTATTAAAATCATTACTTTTTATAATAATATAATCACTATTAAATTTATTCGCTGTATTTTTAAATGAAAAGTGCGTTTGGTTATCAAAAATTAAATTAATAGAATCTAAAATTTGATTAAGTAATAGTGTATACTTACTGATATCCAATAATTTTGTATCTGTGTTTAGTAATTTGTCATCAAGCTCTTCTTGTATTAAGTATAATTTTTCTTCTATCATGCTATGTTCTCCTGCATCTAATATTTTGTATATTAAATTATAGTAAAATTCATGAATTTTAATTACTAAATAATGCACGATTAAAGGTATGAGCTTTAAATCATAGATAGTACTGAAAATAGTATATATAGTGCACAAAAATTTTTTATTTATCTTATCAAATTTATAGAATATAAAAACTATAAATTTGGAGGAAAAAATAAAAATATGGTACCAATAGAAGATATACAAAAAATAAAAACAATTAATATAAAAAATTTCTTAGAGCAAAGTGAAAAGTTTACTTTTAAAAAAGAAAATAAAGATTATTATAGATGCGAGCAACATAGCTCAATGGTTATAAACACCAATAGTAATTTATATATATGGTATAGCCAAAATCAAAAGGGCGATATTATAAATTGGGCTATGAATAATATAACTAATGGCAATTTCGTAGAAGCTGTAAAATATTTATCTGGGGAAAATTATAATGAATATATTACAAATAATTTAGCAGAAATAAGTAAAAAGTCTACTGGATTAGATGATAATACCCCTTTAGATATCAAATTTAGTAAAAGTATGAAGAATACATTTGCTTATTTAAACAAGACACGATATATAGATAATGCAATAATAAATAAGTTTGTTAAGGAACATTTAATAAAACAAGATGAGAGAGGAAATATAGTATTTCTACATTTAAATGAGCAAGGTGAAATAGTTGGAGCTGACCTAAATGGAACTAATACATATAAAAGGTTCAAAGGAATTGTTGGAAATAGTAATCCTAACTACGGATGGTCAATAAAAGTTGGGGAAGAAGTAAAAGAAATATTTGTATTTGAAGCTCCAATTGATTTAATATCATATTATCAATTGTTTCTTAATGAAATAGATAATGTATTATTATTATCTATATCCGGCTGCGAGAAGATAAAAGTCATAAAAACATATCTAAACATGCATAAAAGTATTGAAGTTATAAAAGTATCTGTAGATAATGATAAAGCAGGAAATCATTGTTTAAATAACATTATTAGCATGTATAGTGATTTCTGTATAATTGATAATAGAGAAGCGTTAAAAGCTAATAATCTAAAGGATTTTAATGAGCTATTAGCAAAAGAGAAAAGTAAACTATAAAAGCAAATGGAAATAAAAAATAATATTAAAAAATTGAGGCTATGAAAATTAATTCAAGCCTTTTATTTTTGATGAAATTTTATGATTGCATTACTTTTAGTTTTGAAATATAGATTTAATTAATTTGGTCAAAAAATAGCTAAAATAGCATTGATTTCAATAGAAAAGGCTAATTTTTAAATGTTTTTTGCTTAAAAATTGATATAAATTCATTATTTTTGATATTGGAGATAAAAGCTAAGGCTATTGCATTAAATTATGATTGAGAGTAACCATAGAAATATAAGAAAGTTTTTTCTTTCCATTCGCTATTGAGTTTATTTTAAGATAAATAAGCTCTAATTTAAAGTATTTTATTGACGTATAGCAAGTAATTTCTATAATTAATGTATGTAAATTAACAGTTTGGGAGATTAATAATACATTTAAATTAATTGATGTATATAGTTAGATAAAAATAAATTACAAAAATAATTTATTTTTATAATGCATTTTGATAAAGCAAAATATGTAATGTTAATATTATCTAACTTATTTATTGTGCATTTTTTACATAGCGTATATTCAGATTATTTTATATACTCAAATATGAGAATAAATATACCTATATAAGCATGAGTTGTAATAAATGAGTCTATTATTTCAAAACAATACAATAGGCTAATTAAAGTTTCAAAATCTAATTTATTATTTTTATTAGGTATTGTTCGGTTTATAAAATAAGGAGTTACAAATGGCTAAAAATAAAGAATTAAATTATGGTGGGCAACTAAACAATAAGACAAAAGATATAGTTGAAAGAATAGGAAAAACAGTAGATATAGAGAATAGATATAAAAAATATTTTGATGAAAATAAGGCTGATATAAAAAAGAAAATAGCATTAAATAAAGAAGTAGGGACTGTAGAAGAGGCTAAGAAATTAATAAAAAAGTTAGATTTTAGAGATGTTTTTGGAATAGAAGTTGAATTATACGATACCTTTAAGTGTGATTTTATAAATGAAGAGATAACAATATATTCTGTAGTTGATACATCAAAAGATGCAGAATATAGATTAAAAGAAGAAGTTAATGAGCTTGAAGGTAAAGAAATAATAGATGAAACTATAGAAGAAAGATTTGGAAAGTACTTTTATAAAATAATAATAAAAGGGGAGCCTGCAATTGCAACAATATATCATAATGATAAAAAGGAAAGTATTGTTCTTAATGTTGGGGGTATTAGTAATGGAGTAACAAGGATATACTATTCTTTAGACATTTTTGATTTGTATCAGATATTTATGCATTGCGATTATTATCAGGCTTTAGGGGGATTATGTGAATTAGCAGATATTAATGTTACAGAGTTAAAGGCTATTAGAGATAAGTATAACGAGAATTTAAATTTTATAAGTGCAGGTATAGAAAAAAGCAAATATCCATATTTATATGAGGTATTGGGAAAACATTTAGTTAAGGTAAGATTAATTTTAGTGGAGAGTGTAAAGAGTATATACACTCATAAACCTGATATTAATAATAGATTGTCATTTTCAGCTTCAATTAGATATTTATCAGAAAGAATGGATATGGGCTTAGCTACGGTACAGAATTGTGTTAGTGCATTTTTATTACTTGGCTTTTTAGAGAAAACAGAAATATCAAAGAGTAATTTTAAAGATATTACATGCTTTTATATTCCAGAATATGATGAAAATTTACTGATAAATGCTGATAAAATAGCTAAAATAATGCTTGATACAGAAGATAATAAGAATAAAATAACAGTTTCAAAATGCAGTGAAAAAGATTGCCTAAACAAGTTTGGAGAAGAAATTACTAAGAAAATATTTAACAGATAAATATAATAGACAGTTAATCATGCAATTTTTATATAGTCAAAAGTTTCCTATAGTGTAATAATATTTTTAATAAGCACTATAGGAAAGGTTTGAGAAGTATATTGGTAATAGATAGTATTAAAATTAAGGAAAATTTAATAAGAAAATATAGTATTTCAAAAGAAATTGCTGGAGATTTGGCAGAAGATTATTTAGAAAGTTCTGTGGAAGTTATAGAGAAAAAGGGATACTTGCTTGGGCACTATGATATGGAATTTAAAGAAATCGAAAATATTATTAATAAGTACAGCAATAATATTGATAAGGAAGTCGATTTGATTAAAGCATCCATTATTTATGCAATAGAAGATGATGCTAAAAATAATGGAAATGTATTTATGTATTTCGGTGTTTTCGAGAAGAAAGTTAAAAAGTTGTTAGTAAAGAAAGTTGGTAAAGAAAAATTTGACAAAGCATTAGAAGAATTAAAAAGTGAATCTGAAATAATAATTGAAAATAATTATAATGGTAATTTATGTGTATATATAATTAGATTATATAAGGCAGAAGTGGAACTTGCTAATACTTTGATTGAGATTATAAATAATAATAAAGAAATAAATGATGAAAGAATTGAGAAATTTATTGATGGATATAATGAAATTAAATTAGAGAAAAAACAAAAAGAAGCCATTGCAGTAGCTTTAAAAAATGATATCTCTATAATAAATGGTATGGCTGGAACAGGGAAAACTACAGTTATAAAAGTAATTATTAAAGCTATGAAAAAGATATTCGGATTTAATAAAATTATGATATTAGGCTATACAGGAAAGTCTGTACAAAGAGCAATGGAAGTCACAAATTTAGAAGCTGAAGGGAATACAATACATAGGTTCTTAGGCATAGATGAGAATGGAAAAATAAAACGGAATTCTAAGATTAAATTAGATGTATTAATTTTAGATGAGAGCAGTATGGTTGATATAACTTTAATGAATATGCTACTTTCATCTATAGAGTGTTCAAAAATTATTTTTACAGGGGATTATGGACAACTCCCATCAATAAAGGAAGGGCAGGTCTTTAAAGATTTAATTTTAAGTAATTTAATTCCTACAGCAAAATTAGAAAAGATTATTAGACAAAAAGAAGGCAATATTATATTAGAAAACTCTAAAAAAATTAACTTTGGTATTGGATTTCAAGAAAGTTCTAAAGGAGTAAAGGAAAAGAAAAAGCAGTTTGAATTTGAAGAATGTGAAGCTAAAGATATTAAGAAAAAAGTTATAAAAACCATAGAGGGATTAATTAAAAATAATATAGATATTTATGATATTAAAGTTATGTCAGCAATTAGAGAAGGCTTTAATGGTGTAAAGGATTTAAATAAGAAAATAATAGATGAATTCAATCATATTAATGGTAGAGAGGTCAGTAAATTAGCTGTATTAGATAATGTAATGGCAGTGAAAAACAATTATGATAAAAATATTTTTAATGGTGAAAATGGAATCATAATTAGAACGGAAGGAGATAATTTTAAGGGACTTAAAAAGGTTAATGTTAAATTTGGGGAAAAGAAGATAGTTGAATATAAAGATGATGAAATTAATGAACTTGAACTTGCTTATGCTACCACAATTCACAAGATGCAGGGAAGTGAGGTACCGGTAGCAATAATTGTAGTTGATAATGAAAAAGTATTGACTCGTGAATTATTATATGTGGCAGTTAGCAGAGCAAAAGAGAGAGTAATAATGATAGGGAATAAGGGAGCTTTCAATAATGGATTGAAGGTAACAGTTAATAGGAATTCTATGTTAGTAGAAAGGATTCAAGATAGTATGAAAAAAAGAATGGCTTAGTTAGGGGACTAAGCCATTCTGAATACTGGTTATTATATTTATTTAATAAGGGGTAAGTAATAATGCTTTAACTACTTTATGTTATTTAGTATATAAAAGGATTGTGGCAAAAAGGTGACAATTTAATATTTTTATTTTGAGATACTGTAATTTTTATTGCAGTATTTTTTTGTTTGATAGAACATTTACTACTACCCGATAGTGCATATTTTTGTTATTAAAATATCCTCTAAAATCTATTATAAAGTATAAAATAAAAATTAAACTCAAGGAGAAATTTATGAATACTTATGAAAATATTAGCTACAAAAATTTTAGAAAAAAATATGCTTATCAAAGAGCTATGGAAGTAATAAAAGCTATGGTTGATTTAATTGGAACAATTGATAGCTTTGAAAAATCAAAATTCTTTAATAAGAGCATAAAAATAGCAGTTGAGCTTGCGCAAGGGGAAGGCAATATATTAACTGTTAATGGTAAGGATTATCACTACAGAAGAGCATTAATGTATACAATTCAATTAAAGAAAGCAATAGAAGATAAACTTGATATTGGAGAGCTTAAAGAAAGTGATGTTACAAGAATTATATTAGAGAATTTGCAGGAAGTTATTATACTTACACGTTCTTATAGAAAAGCATTAAGAGAAAAAAATATAATAGAAGAAATAGGAGAAAAATAATATGAAAACAGTAAACATTAGGGAGAAGTTGGAAATTCATAAGATACAGCAGGCACTTGACTCATTAAAAGATTTCAGGGAGCTTACAGGATACCAAAAAGCTTTAGAGTTCTATACAAAATTATATGTTATATTATCAAAACTTCCGTTTTATGAACAATATGGAATATTTAGTCAATTAGACCGCAGCTCTATGTCAATAGTTGCCAACCTCTCGGAAGGGAATGGGAGCTTATACCCTAAAACTAAAATGAATTTTTATAGTATAGCCTGCAACTACTAATGAAACACAATGTTGGCTTGATATTATGGTTATAAAAGGTTATTTAAATCAAGAACAACATATGGAATTAAATGAAATATTAGAATCTATCAAGAAACTTATTATTGCTTATATAAAAAAGTTAGCAGAAGATATAGAAGCGTAAAAGAAAAATATTTTGTAATTAGAATAGACGATATAAAAAGCGATTCGCATCGCTTTTTATATGTAATTTTAAATAATATAACTAAAAGGACTTAATGAGTTGCTTCTAAAGTTAATACATATTCTTCAGCACGATTAGATTTTTTATAGCAACCTATTTCTAAACAATTGTTTGTATATTCCATTGGTTCAAACCTTGTACAAAAATCAGTTGAAATATCATCATCAAAATCAGTGTTTTGTAAAAATAAATCAATGCTTCGACCATCATTATCATTAGTAACTAAATCTGCAATGCCTAAATAAGAAAAATCTTTATATATTTTACATTTTAAACTGTTACCACGGCAAATAAGAGGTCTTTTATTTGCAGATAAAAAATCATGTAGCTGTTGTAGATTATCTTCTCTTTCACTATTAGATTTGCTCATTTTCAGAGCTTTCCTCATAATTATCACCTCCAATTCAAAATTTAAGAATATTATATCATATTTTGTAATAAATGGTTAGAGACGTTATAGAAGAATATTTTTTATTTCCATTTGTTTTATATTTTAATGACTAAAATTTAAATTTCATATAATAAACTTAACTCTATTGAGGTTGCCTAAGTAGAACAGCCACTTTATCTCAAACCTGTTATAATTAAATTAAACTAAATGCAGATAAATTAAATACTATCTGCATTATTTAATAGGAATTTTGAATCTAACAAAAAAGGCTTTTGTGAGATTTAAAATGGCTTAAATAGTAGGATTCAGGGGCTTGGTTAAAAAATAGATGTTTGAATAGCGCATAATATATTAAAATGCAATATTGTGTAAGATTGGAGTGATGAATATAAATACTGTAAGTCCGATAAAAGATATTAAACAATTAGAAGCAATGAAGAGTTTTTTGAAGGGAAAAGATACCAGAGACTATTTAATGCTTATGGTAGGAATTTCCAGCGCGTTAAGAATTTCAGATATTTTAAAATTGAAAATAAAGGATATTTGGGATGGGAAAAAGCCAAAAGAATTTATAATGCTTAATGAAAAGAAAACAGGAAAGGCCAAAAGGTTCCCAATAACTGTTAATTTGAAAAAAGCTATTGTTCAATTTATGAAAGAAAATGATTTGGAACAAGATGATTATATCTTTCAATCAAGGAAAGGAAACAAAAAAGCAATTACACGAAGTCATGCGGCCTATATAATAAGCAGTGCGGCCGATTATGTTGGTATTAAGGAACCAGTATCAACCCATAGTATGAGAAAAACATTTGGATATTTCTGTTATAAAAGAGGTGTATCATTAGCATTAATAATGGAAATTTTAAATCATTCGTCTATTTCTCAAACAAGGAAATATTTGGGACTCACTCAAGAAGATTTAGATGATGTTTATTTATCATTAAATCTATAAGAATTTAAATAAAAGGAGAATTTATGGTAGCAGAAATAAATAAAAGTGAAAAAATAACATTAAGAGATTTAATAAAAACTATAATAGTGTCAGGAGCTATAGCAGGTTTATTTTTGATGTTCTTCAGGATAGCAACTGTCCAAGGCAATTCCATGGACAAAACATTAGCTGATGGAGATAGATTAGTGTTAAGTACTACATTATATAAGTTGGAAAAGCCAAAGTATAAAGATATAGTTGTAATAAAAAGAGATGATTTACCTGTTAAATATATAGTTAAGAGAGTTATAGGTGTGGAAGGGGATAAGGTTAGGATTAAAGATAATAAGTTATATATTAATGAAGAGTTAATTCAGGAAGATTATATAAATGAAGAAATGAAGACAAATGACCTTGAGCTAACTGTTCCAGAAGGTAAGGTTTTTGTAATGGGCGATAATAGAAATTATAGTACGGATAGTAGGAGTAAGGAAATTGGATTAATAGATTGTAAAAGTCAAATATATGGAAAAGTAATTATTTGATATAATTGAATTTATAGAAATGCTTTGATAAATCTCTTAAAGCATTTCTTTTATTTTACTTAAAAACACAATATATTGTGAATGCTGAATACGATACACCACAAAATAGAGTATTTTAAAGTAAAAATAATAAAAAGTAATATAAACAGTAAAATTTAATGATTATTGGGTCCAAAATGGAATAAATGGAAATTGAATATAAAAATATATAAGTATATAATATTTTTACTGTTAGCACTCAATAACATCGAGTGCTAACAGTAAAAATAAATGAGGGGGAACATGTATGGCTAATTTAAACAAATTATTTTCAGATTTTGAGGAAGAAATATCTTTAAAATCTAAAAAGAAAGAGAATTTGAAAAAGGGAAGAAATGCGTTAAGAGAAAAAATAAGAAACTCATTTAAGGAAAAAGAAAGAAGTACGCCGAAATTTTGTGGGCAAGGTTCTTATATGATGAAAACGACTGTTAATCCAATAGATGGAGAGTATGATATTGATGATGGGGTATATCTTCAAGGCTATTCAGATAAAGACATTGAAGAGTGGCCAACTACATCAACAGTACATAGATGGATTAAAGATGCAGTAGATGGACACACATCTACGCCACCTAAAGATAAAAACACATGTGTACGTGTTATATATGTCGATGATTATCATGTAGATTTACCATCATATATAGTAAAAGATGATGTTTGCTATTTAGCTCATAAAAGAGACGGATGGACAGAGAGTGACCCGAGGGCGTTTACTAAATGGTTTGTTGATAAAGTGCAAGAAAATGGTGAACAAGTTAGAAGTTTAGTTAAGTATTTAAAAGCTTGGAAAGATTATAACAATGTAGATTTAAAGGGGATAGCAGTTACTATTTTAGTTTGTGAAAATTATTATTCATATGAAAATAGAGATGATTTGGCTTTATTAGGAACTGTTACTGAAATTATTAATAGCTTAGAAAACGAATTTACATGCAAGAAACCAGTAATACCTTATGAAGATTTATTTGAAGAAATTGACGAAGTAAATCAAAATAAACTTTTAGAGAGTTTAAAATCTCTAAAAACTGAGATACAAAATGCAGTAGATAAGGAGGATGAAGCTGAAGCATCTGATATAATGATAAAAGTTTTTGGAGATAGATTCCCAAAAGGAAGTAGCACCAAAAAGGCAGAATCTAATTATGCAAAATCAGAAGCTCCTTCAATAATAAAAAATGATGGACGTTCTGCTTAAAGAAATAGAAAAATATTTAGATGATAATGGATATGAATGTATAGAAATTGATAATCCAGATGGGAAATATTTATTCATAGATATAAACATTAATGGAAATGATATAAGGTTGAAATGCATGTTTACGCACGCATTTCCCTATGGATTTCCTAAGATATCAATACTTCAAGAATTTTATAGTAAATATGGACTTCTGCCACACGTAGATAATGATGGAGTAATATGTACATTTGATACAAATAAGGTATATCCCAATTTTAATAAGCCTAAAGAAGCTGTATTAGAGTGTATAAAAAAGTCAGAAAAAATATTGTTAGATGGAATAAACGGAAATAACAGAGAAGACTTTGAGGAAGAATTTAAAGCATATTGGGAACTTGAAAGTGAGATTATAGGAGAAGTAATTTTTGAACCAGATGATAAAGATAAGATATTATACTGTTATACAAGTAAAAATAGGTTTATATATTTAGCAGAGGATGAAGAAAAACTGAAGAATTATTTGAAATATGCACATATAGCAGATATTAGAAAAGTAAAAATAACGAAGGCATTATATTTGCCGTTGGAAAACAATTGGTGTTGTCCCCCGTTTCCTCAAAATAATAAAGATATCATTGAATTGTTATCTAAAGAGAAGAATTTCAATAGATATTTAGAATATTTAAGAAAATATAACGATGAACATATAATTATATTTTCACAAGTAGTAAATAATAAAATGTGTTTGGCAGGATGGAGACATAAAAGAGGTAAGTCTGTAAAAGGCTTAAGGAATATAAATATTTTTCCTAAATATTTATATTATAATGTTAATGGAAGTCAAAAAATAGAAAAGATTAGTGTGAGTCAATTAAATCATACACGAATATATGAAAGAGGCGGAGATGGATATATAAAAACTAAAAGATTGATATCTGTAGTTGGGTGTGGTTCAATTGGAAGTTATTTAATTAAAAATCTTGTAGACTTGGGAATAAATAATTTTAAGATAATAGATAAAGAAACATTATCAACGGATAATATCGCAAGACATTATTGTGGCGCAATAAATGTTGGAATTAGTAAAGTAGATGCGATTAAAAGTGAGCTTATAACTCATTATCCAGATATGAACTGTGAAAGTATAAAGCAAGATGTATTTTCAGTAATTGAGGATAGAATAGAAATTTTTAATCAATGCGATTATAACTTCATTGTAGTTGGAAATATACCAATTGAAGCAAAATTTATGGAATTGCTTAAAAATGGAGATATAGTTAAACCAACAATTATTATATGGGTAGAACCATATATTATAGGAGCACATGCAATTATAATTCAAAATAGACAAGATTTATTCAATTTATTATATGATAAGGATTATAATTTTAAAGAAAAAGTTCTTATTGATGGAGAAAAATATATAAAGAGGGAAGCAGGATGTCAAAGTACTTTTCTACCATACTCAGCGTTTGAGGTGCAACAATGCTTAAGTGATATATTAGATTATGTTAACCAGAATATATTTGAAAAAGGTAAAAAAGAAAACTTTTTATTAACATGGGTGGGAAGAATAGATTTAGCAAGGAAAAGGCATATGAAGATATCTGATAAATGGATTGGAAGTGAAAATAGAAAACTGGAAATAAGAAGGTTAAATTAAAATGGAGAAATATAAAATTGATGATAGAACAAATCTTATAATTAGTAACTTAGCAATAAAAAAGTTAAATAAATATAGACAATTAGGGAGAATGAAAGAAAATGGAGGTATATTACTTGGAAAAATAAAGGCTGACTTTTCTGAATTTATAATTTGTGATATTTCTGAACCTTGTGAAAAAGATAAGAAATTTAGATATGGATTCGTAAGAAATAAAGAAAATGCTCAGAAAATTATAAATGAAGTATGGAAAAATTCAAATGGTGAGGTTGTGTATATAGGAGAATGGCATTCTCATCCAGAATGTAACCCCAAGCCATCGCATGTAGACAACGAATTAATTATAAGATGTTCAAAGGAAATAAGCAATCTTCCAACATTTATATTTTTAATAATAATAGGACAAGATGGTTCTAAATATATTAGTTGTAAAAAAGTTGGAACCGATGATTTAAAAGAGTTAAATAAAGAAGAGTGAGGGGATTAAAGTGCATAATTATTCATTAGATAGTGATATTAAAACTAAAGCTGTATGGATATTAACTATAATTAGTGTAATTATAATATTCATTATAGGAATAGTAGCAAATATGTTCGGAATTAATTTTATACCATTACAAATAGATTTAGAAAATATTATGAAAATAGCAATAAAACTGGGGAGCTTTTCATTAATATTTGTTTTACTTTATTTGTTATTTGATAAATTTTTATGGAAAACTACGTTTATGAAAAAGATTCATGGTATTCCGGATTTTAGTGGAAAATGGCAAGGAAGTTTTATTTCTAATAGGTTAGATGAAAGTGGAAATAATTATACTGGTTCATGTAATATAATAGTTAAGCAAACATGGGGGAAAATATCAATAGTTAGTAATTTTGAGAAATCAACCTCATACAGCAAATCAGCATATATAAATATAAATGGAGTTGATGGAATTACTCTTAGTTTTGATTATAATAATAAAGCGGAAAAAACCAATGATTCAAATTTAAAGCAACACAATGGACATAATGATTTTACATATATTGAAAGTGAAAATAAGTTGCGAGGAAATTATTTTAATGATAAAAATAGAGAAACTAATGGAATTATTGAAGTAATAAAATTATAATATGGTGATTCTATTCTTAAAATTATAATACTACATGGAGGAAACTAATTATGATTGATAAAATGACTTATTTCATTAATGCTAACGAATAAGGATGAAGCAGATATTAAACTTAATGTTTTCTGTTAGTTTAGCATACATAACATATTCTACAATGTTCAAAACAGAAAGTAATCTATTAAAATATCAAGTTATGATTACAGTATTTTTAAATAGTAGTTTTTTCTTGTATAAATTAAGGAATTTGGATAAAAAAGAGTTTTTCTATGATATGTTTTTTCAAATTGCCACACCAATAAGTATCATTATTTGTTTATTTGTTTTAGAAGATAAGAGGGTAGAGGGAAGTAGCATTGAGGAGATTTTTATAAAAATATCTTATTTAATATTGATTCCGATGCTATTTAAATATTTAAAAAACAGAGGGAAAGAAAATCTGAAGTATACATATTTTGGATTTGTATTGGCTTCAGTAGTATTGATAGTATTATTAATACTAAAAATCAATCCAACTATAAGTGTAATAATATCCGTAATTTTAATAGAGTGCATTAGATTTTATGGTATAAATAGATAAAAAAATATTAGAAGCATTGTGATTTAGAGAGTTTCATATTAAAAATAAGAGATTTCTATAAATGATAAGGCTTTTATTTTATATTAAATTAAAAAGAAAAACAAAAATAGAAAATAACTATTTTTTTATAGATTTGTAGATTTATTTTTTACGAGCAAGGGGTAATAAGATGTGGGATTTTTTTAAAGGATTGTTAATTGAAAAAAAAGATGAAAATATAAAAGAACCAGAGTTTTTGGGAGTGTTTGGTCTGGCAATAGCTATATATAAAGTTGTATTTAAGGGAGAGTTTGAAAAGATTACAGAATTAATACTTAATGATAAAAGCATTCAAATATTACAAAGTATTTTGCATTTTATGTTAGGCACAGCCTTCATAATATACAATATAGTATTTTTATTATTTATAG
This sequence comes from Clostridium sp. DL-VIII, assembly GCF_000230835.1. Lineage (NCBI taxonomy): Bacteria > Bacillati > Bacillota > Clostridia > Eubacteriales > Clostridiaceae > Clostridium > Clostridium sp. DL-VIII. The sequence goes on along the minus strand of NZ_CM001240.1, from coordinate 5,861,729 downwards.
TATTTATGATTATATATGTAATAAGTAATTGGATGTTAGATAGAGGAATTATAAAGTCAGAAAAATTAAAAGATAGTTATAGAACAATACATAGATTTTTTCTTGGAAGTAAAATTAAATTAAGTAGAATTAACGCATGGGTTTTAGTAATAATGATATATTATTACATATTTAATGAGAATAGTTTCTATATTTATATTGATAATATTAAAAATTATTTTATAAATTCTAATATTGTGATTATAACAAGTTTTACACTATATAGTCTTATAACAGTTTTGGTAAGTTTAGATTTTATTAGGAATACATTTTATAGACTTCTATATTTTACAATGGATGAAGAAACTGAAAAGTTGTTATCACGAGACTAAAAGAATAGTTCATTTATGATATGTTATAGATGAAATAAGGGCAAAATATTATACAAGGCATTTAACAGAATACTATAATATATTAAATTGAATTATAAAAGTGTGTATGATATCATGATTTTAAGAATATGCACATTCAAGAATTTATCAACGATAATAAAAATGAATTTGTTTTGTATATTTTAATTTAAAAAAGCTGTTTATTATGAATATATATCCGATGGAATAAAGGAAGTATACTTAATAAAAGAATTTTAATTAATAAGATAAAGCATTAGCAGTTAGCTAATTTACATAAAAAAAAGTATGTAAGTTGACTAAATGATAATGCTTTTTATTTTGTATTTTATATGAAAAGGAGTGGAAACATTGAGTTTAAAAGTAACGACTTTTAGTAGCAAAGGAAGGGTTACAAGAATTTACGGATATAAAACTAAAAGGATTCATCATTTGCAAAGTGATAATCAATTAAGAACTTTTTTGTTATTAGAATGGGACGATAGAGTTAAGAATATTAAAGAGAATGTAGAGCTTAAGGATTTAGAAGTCACTACTGATAATATAGAAAATTTAAGGTTAGATAAGTTTTCAAATAATGAAACTGGAGAAGTATTTCAATTGCACACTAATTTTTTAATAACTGTTAATAAGGGAGAAGGAGAAGAATTAATATCAATATCAGTTAAAAGTCTGTCTGAGCTTGAACGTAAAACAGTAATTGAAAAGATGGAAATTGAACGAAGATATTGGAAAGCTAAAGGAATCAAATTTTATGTGATAACTGAAAAAGAAATTGATAAGCAATTTGTTTATAACATTAAATGGATTAGGGAAGCTTTAATAGATAAAAGTATCAAAAATAAGCCGGAATTAGCTGAAAAACTATATTTTTTTCTTCAAAAACATGTGGATAAGAAATTAGTTAATGTTTTTGAGCTATTTGAAGTTGAAGAAGATGTTAAAGAAGGAACAGCTCTATTTATTTTTAGATATCTATTAGGAATTAAGGAAGTAAGCGTAGATATGAAAAAAAGTATTGACTTAAATGAAGAAGTAGCAGATTTTATTAAATTTTAGTTGATTTGAGGTGAAAAAAGCATGATTTTTAAAGAAAATATGATATTTCAGCTTAAAAATAAAAAATACAGAATTGTAGGCGATGATATTAGGAGAGGAAATATTTTTTATATAGAATTAACTGAAAAAGCAAGATGGAATCAAGTTATTAGCTTGCAGGAATTGGATGGTTTATTTGAAAATAATGAAGCTGTAATAGTTGGTAAGAATGATTCTATAAATATTATCAATTACGATATTAGCAAAGAAATGCTCAAAAAACGTGATTTTTGTTATGAAATTATATGTTTTTTACTAAAAAATAGCCCAAACTATGAAGTTTTTTATAGTAGGAGCAGAAAATCTATTATTGATAAGGCTATGGGGATTTATAAAGTAAGTGACAGTAGCATAAAAAGAATGTTTTGTAATTATTTAAAGGGTGGAAAGATAATAGATTCATTAATTCCTAAAATTTATAATTGTGGAGCAAAAGGAAAAGAAAGAACAATTAATAAGGAAGAAGGATTTGTTGTAGATGGTGAGATTAAAAGGATTTTTAAAGAAGGCATAAATAAATATTATAATACATCCAAAAAGAATAATAAAAAAATATGTTATGAGTTAATTATTAGAGATTATTTAAAAAGTAATCCAAATTCTAAACTTCCTACCTTAAAGCAATTTTATTACTGGTTTGAAAAAATAACTAAAGATAATAAGCAAAGTGAAATTTCTAAAAGATATGGTGATAGAATTTATCAGCAAAAGGCAAGAGCTATTATAGGAAATTCAATTCAAGATGCAGGAAGTCCAGCAGAACTTTATCAAATAGATAGTACAATTTTAGATGTTTACCTTGTTAGTAAATTAAATAGAAATGTAATTGTAGGGAGACCTGTTTTTTATTTAATTATAGATTGTTATAGCAGATTAATAGTAGCTATAAATGTTACTATAGAGCCATTTAATAGTTATGGAGGAGTTAAAGGAGCATTAATAAATGCTATGAGTGACAAAGTTAGTTATTGCAAGAAATATGGTATAGATATCACGAAAGAAGATTGGCCAACTGAAGCGGTACCATTACGAATACTTGCAGATAGAGGTGAGCTATTATCTGGAAATATAGAAAATGCAATTGCTAACTTAGGCATAATGGTTCAAAATACTCCGCCTTATAGAGGTGATATGAAGGGAATTGTAGAAAAGGCATTTGAGAGAATACATTCATATATAAAGCCATTCGTAGACGGGGTAGTAGAAAATAAATTTAACAAAATTGAGCGTGGAGCTGAAGATTATCGTCTTAAAGCTAATTTAAGTTTAGAGGAAATAACTCAGATAATTATTAAATGTGTTCTATATTATAACAATAATCATGTCCTAAATCATTACGAATCAGATGGTATCAATATAGAAAACGGTATTCCAAAAATTCCGAGTAAAATATGGGAATATGGAATTAAAACTAAGAAAGGATTGCTTAGAGAATTACCAGAAGAAATAATAAAAATTAATTTGCTTAACAATAGAGAAGTTACTGTTACAGCTAAAGGAATAAGGTTTAATAAATTATTTTATGTATCTAAATATACATTAGAAGAAGGATGGTTTCAGAAGGCAAGAATCGAGGGCAGTTTTAAGGTTAGAATAAGTTATGAACCTAATAATATATCTGAAATTTACTATATAAAAGAAGATGGAATGAGCTACGATACATTAGCTTTAGTAACATATATGGAACAATATAAAGGAATGGGAGAAGAGGAGCTTAATAAGATATTTGAATATGAAGAGAAATTAAATAAAGAAGCAGGTAAAAAGGAGATAAAGGAAAAAATCAAATTGTTTGATGAAATAGAAAAAATAACGAGTACTGCTAAACAGGAGCAAGAAAGATTTAAGGATAAAAATATCAGTAAGACAGCAAGATTAAAGAATATTAGAGAAAACTTAGAAGGGGAGAGAGAATATTTTAGAAATAAGTCAGAGTTATTTGAGGAGTTTGAAGGCAGTGATAAATGTACAATTGATGAATTAGATATATTTGATAATGTAGCAAGTGAATGGATGGATGATTATGAGTAAAGAAATAATACTAACAAATGGAACAGTTGCAATTGAAGCTGAATACAAGGAGCAATTAATAGAAGAATTTAATAATCCTTATATTCAGGTACTGCCAGATATTATACCCAAAGAACAAATAGTTAATGAATTGCTGTTTAAGCCTAAAATAAAAAAGGATGAATTAGCACTGCCTAAAGAGTTTAAGCTTAATATTTTGCCAAGAATTTATAAAGTGTTTCAGCCATTGCCACTTCATATAGAGATATGGAATATGATTAATAGTCTTATAAGGCAAGGATATATTGCAAGAAATCCAATTAATCCGTTATTTAAAAGATATAGTAATAAACTTGGGAATGAAATTTTAAATAAAACTTATAATTTAGATGCAGATGAAAATTTTAGAACTACAGCTCAATGCGGATTATTAATTGGAGTCTCTGGAATGGGTAAAAGTACAACAGTACAAAGAGTTTTAAGCAAAATACCACCAGTAATTGTTCATAATGAATATCAAAATATAAATTTTAGCCAAATTCAAGTTACTTGGATTAAGTTAGAAGCTCCTGCAAATGGAAGCATAAAGTCATTAACACTTCAGTTTTTTTCAAAATTGGATTCATTATTAGGAACAAATAATATGGAAAGGTATGTTTCAAAGCATTTATCTGTAGATGCAATGATACCGATAATGGGACAACTTGCAAATAATATTGGATTAGGATTGCTTGTAGTAGATGAATTGCAACATTTAGATAAAGGAGCAAAGCAGGTTATGAATTATTTTGTAGCACTTATGAATAGTTTTGGTGTTCCGTTGTTATTAATAGGTACTCCTGCATCATATAGCATGCTACAACAGGAAATGAGAATAGCAAGGAGAGTTACAGGAAGTGGAGCAATAATATTTAATTCAATGAAGAATGATAGAGAATTTGAAATTTTTATTAAAGGAATTTGGAAATATCAATGGCTTAGTAAACCAGTAAAGCTTACAAAAGAAATAATTAATATCTTTTATGAAAAGACACAGGGAATATGTGATTTAGTAGTGAAATTATTTGTTAATATCCAAAAAAGATTAATAGAAAAGGAAATAGAAGAGCTTGATTTAGAATTGATAAACAGTGTATGGAATAAAGAATTTACAGTCTTACAGCCAATGATATCAGCTATAAAAAGTAATAATAAGGTTAAAAAGATGAGATTTGAGGATATTCAAGAAATTGAAGACGGTAAAATAAGTTGTAAGAATATTACAGAAACTAATGTTAAAGAGAAATTAAAAAAGTTAGAGGTAGCTGAACAAAGGATAACTAAAAGAAATAAAATAAAAATATCAGAATTGGATGATAGTGATATAAGAAAAATAGTAATAGAAGGGAAGGAAGATAATATATCTGAATATCAAGCATTAAAAAGCAAAGGAATAATAGTAAATTTTGATGAGATATTAGGTGATGAGGAGTTATGATGAATTGTTTCCCTACAGTATATGAAGATGAATTATTATATAGTTGCATATCAAGATATAGGAGAATGACAGGAATAGTAAATAAAAAAGCGTTAATGAAGGATTTATATAATGAAAAAGTTTCTTTAAACAGTGTATATTTTCCAGTACATTGTGAACAACTTATAAACAATCTACCCATAAATAGTAAATTAACTGTGGATAAATTAATAAAAGAACATACTTTATTTAGAGTTTTTTCTTCAACGTTGACTGAAGAAAAAACTTTACTTATATATAATGGAATGAGAAAAGGAAAAAGGTTCAGTCCGTATGTTAAGTTTGGCTTAGCAAGTTCAAAAATAGAAATGCCTAATAATTTATTATATTGTCCTAAATGTTTGGAAGAGGATATTAATAAATATGGGGAAAGTTATTGGCGTGTGCTTCATCAGGTTGTAGGCGTTTTTTATTGTAAAAAGCATCAGATACCATTGCTAAAATCAAATATATGTTCAAATGACAGCAGAATAGATTTTGTTTGTTTAGAGGATATAGATTTTTCTAAATCAAAGCCAGTAATAGACGGAGAATTTATAAATGTTAACTTAAAATATATAGAATTAGCAGAATATTTGTTAAAAAATCATGTTCCTAAAAAAGGAAAAGAGTTTTTTAGGAATATTTATATAGATTTATTAAGAAAAAAAGGATTCGCAAGCAAGAATGGAAGCTTATATATTAAAGAGCTTGAGCAAGCTTTTGTAGATTTTTATTCAAATAAATATTTAAAAATAATGCAAAATGAAGTAGACCTTGAAGATGATAACAATTGGTTTAGAAGATTTATAAGAAGTAGTAGTAGGCAAAAGCATATATTAAGACATTTGCTAATGATACAATTTTTGGGTATAGATATAGAAGATTTATTTGAAACAGAAGAGGCAACAGGAAAGAAAGAATATAGTTATATACCAAATCCAAGGTTGGATTTAGAAATCCAAAGGGAAAGATGGTTACAAGTATTAAGAGATAATCCTAATTTAAAAAAATGTGAATATAAAAAGATTGGTAAGGGATTGTATAGCTGGCTTTATAAGAATGATAATGAATGGTTTGAAAAGATTACTCCTAAGAAAAATAAAGTTGACATGCAATAATAAGATTTAAAGAGCTTTAGACATATCTTTATAAGCATATATTAAAATGATTTTTGATGAAATTATAATTTATGAAAATTATGGTATAATAAGTATAAAATGTGATTGTAATAAGGAGAAGAATAAATGAATGAGTTACAGGTCAAGGCAATTACTGATTTGAAAAGTAAAAACGAGAAATATATTTTAGAAATTACAGAATTACTTACTAAGATGAAGAAAAGTTATAAGAAATTTGATGATTTTGAGAAATGTTTTTGGAGCTTAATGAATGATATGGAAAAAGCACATTCCCAAATACCATTTTTACCTTTTAGTAATGCCTATTGTATTAAAGAAAATTATTTTAGTATCCCTACAACTCCATGCCTAAGAGATTCTTTATACGGAGTAATTAATGAAGAATATTCATTCTTATCAGAAAAGTATATGAAAAGCTTGGAAAATGAAATTCAAGAAAAAGCTAATAAAGTAAGAATGGAACTTTCTAATTATATTGAATTAATATCTGAACTGTTGAATAGGGTAATAGCAAGTAACTCAATAACTAAACGGTTAAGTGGATTAGAAAATAAAGCAATGGAATTAGAGAAGAAGAAAGAATTATTTTGGTATCCTAAACAATTATCTAAAGAGGAGTACTCATTAAAAGGAAATTTTGTAGTACCACCATTTTGTTTGGAAAATCCACAAATAACCATTCCTTTACATAGAAGATTAATAATTGAATATGAATATTTATTTAAGTCAGAGGATTTACATTTATCTATATTGGAAAGTGTTAAATCAATATTATTGTATATTAATGAATATTTACCATTTGCGGAATTAGTACCTTTGAAGAAAAGCAATGGAATCGAGATTACTAATGTAGTATCACCTAAGCAAATTCAATTAGGTTCGGAAAATAAATTCGATGGAGAAATTAATATAGGAAATGAGGGAGAGTTAAAAGATGGGGATTAGTATAGGCAGTAATAATGTATTTCAGGGAAACATAAATATAGGAGATAATGCGAAACAAATTGCTAAGAATTTTAATCAAGAGTTTAATGAAATTGGGAAGATATTAGAATTACTTAAATTAAATATAGTTGAAAAATATAATGACGATGATAGAGAAATTGTATTAAAAAATTATCAAGAGTTTGAAGATGAAATAGTAAAGCAAGAAGAGCAGAGAGATAATAATTTTATAAAGACTAAACTGGCCTCACTAAATAAGGCATTTTCATTTATAGCGAATACATCAAGCATTGCGGGTTTGATAGTCTCAATAATACAAGCATATAAGTAATAATTAAGAATCTGAAAATATTAGTTTGAGAGGTATTTAAAATTAGTTTATCTGTTATATTTTATTATGGTTAGGAGTGATTTATATGGCAAGAATGACAAGAAGTGATTGTACTGTAGGCACATTTGAAAAGAAAAATGGATTCCCTAAAGGGACAATTCGCAATGAAAATGGTAGAGATACAAGAAGCGATAAAAAAATAGGAACCATACGAAAAGAAGTAAAAAAATAAATAGAATAGAGTATAGTAAGTATATATATGATTGCACAATTTATATTATTAATTTAAGGAGTTCAGAGCTGATTATAAAAAGTTAGCTCTTTTTTATTTGCAAATGAAGATAAAAATATGAAGAGGTGAGTATTCAGAAGATAAAAGTTAAATTTTCATATAGCATTTTTTATCACAATTTCAATTATATTTAGAGTAGAAATTTTAAGACATATTAAAATGATTAATTACTTGGGTAGTGATAAGCTTTCGATAGTTATTATGTTTTTACAGAAAAAGTGCAAGATGGGTAGAGGAAGTAAAGGCATAGAATTTTGAAATACAATATAGTAAAATTATATATGAATAGTATAATATATGATATATAGGTAATTATTTTATAAAAATATGGAGGAGCTTCTATGCTTGAAGGATATACATTAATAAATCCAGTAAAGGAAGATAAAAATAGTTATTCTGATGTTTTGCTGATTCAAAATGATAAAACAGAAGAATGCTATATGTTAAAAATAATAAAAGGCATAAATACGCCATTACATAATGTCTTATTTGAAAGAGAAGTACGAGCATTAACTAAACTAAGAACATGTGATAATATAGTTAAATTAATAGAATTTAATACCATAGAAAGTAAAGAATACGGAAATTGTGGACTTGTTTTCTTAGAAAATATACAAGGTGAGACCTTAAGAGATAAGGATGTACTTGAATATGGAAATATTGATAAATATAAAATAATAGAGCAACTAATAGAAGCTGTTCAGGTGGCACATGAAAATAATATAATACATAGAGATATAAATCCTAAAAATATAATGATATATAATGGAAATAAACTAAAATTGATAGACTTTGGCATCAGTAAAATAAAAGATATGGTAAATTGTGATACAGTATTTCAATTTGCTACTAATAGATATGCGGCCCCAGAAGTTATACAACACAGTGAAAATGCGACAGAACAGAGTGATATATATTCTGTAGGTGCAGTAATATATTATTTATTTACAGGAGAAGAGCCACCATTGCCAGATAAATTTGAAGAAAAAATATCTTCGTCAGGTATGGATATAAATTTAATTGAAATAGTTAAGAAAATGGTTATGCTTGATGTAGATAATAGGTATAAAGATATTTTTGAAGTAAAAAAGAATATATTACAATTCATCAAGAATATTATAAAATCTGATAAAAAATATATTGTCAAATTAAATAGTGGTAGTTTGCAACATATGAAAAATACATCTTTAGTACCTTTACATAAAAATTATTCTGAAATTTTAAAAGAAGATATATATAATGATTTCTTAGAAGCATACATTGATTTTGAAAAGTTAGATGAAGACGAAGAAAGCTATAGATTTTATGGCAATAGTTTTAGATTTGACTGTATTTATCAAAAAGATAAGCAAATGTTTTTAGTTGGCAGAGTTAATAAATTGTACCCGAATCAAAGACAAAAAGTAAAAAGAACAATGATGAAAATACAAGGGGATATGGAATTTTGTAATAGCGATAGTACATGTGAAAATGATAATTTTGAATTAACTAATGAAATAAAAAGTTTCAAGGCTAAGTTAAATTCAGATGCAAATGTAAACAATGAATATAGCAAAAACTTTTCTGCGTGGCATAAACTATTAGAAATAATGGAAGAAGAATGCAAGAATGAAGCCATAAAAATAAATTATAAATCATTTAAGACCACTGATGATTATTATATTTTTGATATAAAAGAAAGTGACTATTATGATTTAGATGAAAGAATAAATAAGGAAATTGTATTTATATGTGAAAAATCACAAGGGAAAAAAATAATACCTAAGGAAATAGGAACTTTTAACAAGCTTGAAATAAACAATGGCAAATATTATTTATATGTAAAACGAAGTATAAAAGGCAATTATAAACATCTTAATAAAAAGGGAACTATTTCAGAAGATTATAGAAGAAATTTATCATTAATAAAGAGAGAAACAAAAGCAATATCAGCATTTAATAATGAAGAATATGTTAGTACAAAAAATTTAAAAAGTATTTTTTCTCAAATTTCAGATGCATCTTCATTTGAAAATGTAGAGGATATTAAATTTTTTGATATAACACTTGACCCAATTCAAAGGAGAGCCGTAAGAAAAGCTTTAAATTCACAGGATATTGCATTAATTCAAGGCCCACCGGGAACTGGAAAAACAAAAGTTATTATTGAAATTGTACGACAAATATTAAATATAGGAAGTAAAGGAACTGTTTTTAAGAAAAAAATATTATTAGTATCTCAAGCACATGCGGCTGTTGATAAAATGCTTGAGGATTTAAGAGAAGCTAATGAAGATAATGAAAAAGTAATTAGAGTTGGAAAGAGTGAAGATTTAACGGATATTGTTAAAGAAAATTATTCAATTGAAAATGTTCAAGAAAAATGGATAAATAGTGTTGTTGAAAAAATACAGAATAATAGAAATAGAATTTTAAAGTACATAAAGCTTCCAGAAGAAGAGTTTAACAAATATTATGAATTAAAGTTAGAGTTAGAAAGTATTAAGAAAACAGACGAGAATAATATTAAAAATATAGAAAAAGTGGAAATGAAAATTAAGGAGTTTGAAGATAAATATAATTCCATATTAGAAAGTAAGGAATTTAAAGGCTTGGTTATTCAAAAATCATGGAGTGATAGAATAAAAAGTAATTTAGAGCTTGAAAGATATTTTATAAAAAACTCAGTTATTGTAGCGGGGACATGTACAGGATTTGTTTCTAATAATAGCATTAATAATATGGCTTTTGATTATTTAATTATTGATGAAGCAGCCAAAGCCACATTCCCAGAATTAATTCTATCTATAATAAAGTCTAAGAAAATTATATTAGTTGGAGACCATAAGCAACTTCCACCAGTCTTAGATGAAAACTTAATAAAAAGAAGTAGAAGAAAATTCAATGAAAGCAATATTAATTCAGATACTTTATATAGTGGAATATTTTTAAAATTATTTAAGCATTTGAATGATAACAATAAACAAACACTTAAGACTCAATATAGAATGCATCCTGTAATTGGAACAATGATAAGCAGATTATTTTACTCAAAAGAAATTTCTAATGGTGTTAAAGAGGAGAATAGAAAACATAATATTAAGGAATATGATGGATTCTCAATAATATGGGTTGATACTTCAAGGTGTAAAAATAAAGGAGAGAAAGAGATTTCTAAAACATTTAGAAATGAATTAGAAGCTAATATAGTTAGGGAACAATTGAAACTAATAAATAAAAATTCGAATAATGATATTGAAGTTGGAGTCATAACACCATATAGTGCTCAAAAAAATTGGATAAAAAATGAAGTAATGAATATAAGTACTAATAACATTAAAGGAGAAGTAGCTATTAATTCTGTGGATGCATTTCAAGGAGGACAAAAAGATGTAATTATATATTCTACGGTAAGAAGCAATATAAATAACAGAATTGGATTTTTGAGGTCTGAAGAGAGATTAAATGTTGCTTTCTCAAGAGCAAAAAAATTACTCATAATAGTTGGAGATAAACAATTTTTAAATAAAAGAAGCATTCAAGGTAATAGATTTACAGAAATAATTGATTATATTGAAAAAAATGAACAATGTAAGTTTATTGATTATAAAACAATTCAAGAGCAAAATAAACATCAATAGTGGGGTAAAAGCGTGGAAATAAAATATGATTTGGAAAATATGGTTCATGTTAAAGATGGATACGAATATATAACATCAAGAAAGTTATATATACCAATAGAGGAAATTGGACTAAAAATTCTGGTAAGAAAGCAACAAGAATTATTATTTTTTTATGAAATAATAATTAAACTTATAAAAAGTAATATATCAGATATAAAACAAATTTCAGAGATAACTGGTATAGAAGAAGAAATCTTATATGATGTGATAGCGGATATGTCTGTGGAAAGATTAATTCATGTTATAGGAACAACACTAAAATTAACAGTTAAAGGTAATGAAGCATTACAACAATTAATTCAAGAAACAATTGAAAAAGAAAATTTAAGAAAAATTTATATTGATTGTATCACTGGCGAAATTTTTGGAGAGATAAAACTTGTTGAAAATGTTAAAAAAAACAATCCGTGGCTTGAATGCAAAGTAAATATTGATGAAGAGTTTATCTCAAAAAATTTTAATCGCTTTAATAACATATATAAAGAGAGACAAGAAGAATACAATGTTGAAAATTCAGAATTAGTTAGATTAAAGGAAATCTATCAAATTTTAGAAAAGGAATATGGAAGAACACTTTATTTAGAGAAAAAGATTAATATTTTTAAAAATTTATCAGATAATAGCATTACATTTGAAACAGGCGATGAGCAAGATGAGAGCTATATTATTTCATTTAGAGAACAAATTGAAAACAGTAAATTTGGAGCAAGAGAATTTTTAATTGATGAAAAAATTTTTAAGAAAAATGTTAAAATGAACTTTGTTGAAGATGAAAATAAGAAGAGGAATAGTACATTACTTAATAATGCTATATTAGAGATGAATGATGAAAATATAGATAAATATTATAATAAGGAAAGATATCTATTTAATGATGAGTTAAGTCAAATATTATTAAATATAAAAAATATAAAGCCATCTAAAATAGTTATTAGTTCAAAAGTTTTATTAGAAATTTTAAGTAACGATGTCATTGAGGTTTTATGCATGATTTTGGATAGAGCAGAAGTGGTTATTCTTGCTGATAAGCAAGAATGGAAGATACAAGAATTAGAAAAGAAAATGTTAAATAAAAAAACAAATAAGAAGCATAAAATTATATGGAAATATACAAATAATTCAAATGAAGATAAAATTATATTATATCCATATGCAACAATAAATAGATATTTCATTCCAATTCCATATGATGGTAAGAGCTTTATACTTAAAGAAATTGGAGAAATTTCTTTTGAAAAAAGTAAAATAGATAGTGAACTTGAAGCTACATTAGGTGAGAATGATATTACTACTATGTAGCCACCCCATAAACCTTGCCAATTGCCACTAAACCCTGCCGATTCTGATAAACCTTGACAAAAACGTGATAGGGATAAGGGATGAAAGGAATTTAAGGGAGTAAGGTTGGAAGGGAAAAGTTAGCGATTTTTAAGGATAAAACCTTGAAACTAACATCCGTGCCGAATGGCGAAATGATAGGGATTTAAAAGGATTAAGGAATGATAATATTAAGGCAAAACTTAATATCTATTGTTCCTTTTTCTTTTTCATTTGCTCCTTAACCCTAATATGTTTCGTCAGACTTTAGTGTCTTTCCGATTAAATATTGACGATGAAAGAGGTAACTGATACCATTATATTTAACGCGAATATCTCGGCAAGGTTTAAGGAAATGAACGAAGGAATGCGGGTTTGAGGGGGATTTTTTCAGCACGCTTTGTGGTTTGCTTACAGAAATAGGCGCATATCAAAGGCTTTGAAAGATTTTAAGTAAATATTGAAGTGTATTTTATGTTCCCTCAGACTGATGGTCTGAGGGAATTTTTGCTTTATGGATTAACCTGAATATTGAGATGATTTTTGTGTTAAGGTTTGAATTTGGCTGAAATTTACACTTGACTATCACGTAAGTTCATAGCTTATTATATATTTATAATGAAAAAATACTAGATTAGTATCAATAGAAGATTAAATTGTATCGCTTATATTTAAAGGTATCATAAATCATTAATAAATGATTATATAAGTCGAAAGTTTAAGAAAGGAAATATCACATATGAATAATACTTTGATTGTTTATTATTCACTTTTTCAAAATACAGCAAATTTAGCATTAGAAATAACAAGGCAGACTGGTGGCACTATAAGAGAATTAATTCCTGATAAGAATTATTCTTTTGATTATAATACTGCAGCTAAAGAAGTACGGAATCAGATTATTCGAGGATTTTGCCATAACCTAATATCTGGAAATGAATCGATAGAGGATTATCGAACAATATTTATAGGTACACCTAATTGGTTTAAAACATTAGCCCCGCCAGTTTTGAGTTTTCTCAGACAACATGATTTTACGGGGAAAACAATAATTCCTTTCTGTACTCATGGAGGAGGTGGGTTTTGCCAAATTGAAAATGATATAGCAAGAGAGTGTTCAAAATCCATAATTCTGCCTGGCATTGCTGTAAATGGAGTTGTTGCATCTGAAGAGGTTACAAAGTGGCTTGAGACAATTGGATCTCAGCTATAGACAGGAGATAAGGATTTTTGAATGATTGATAATTTTGATTTTAAATACTAGAATTAAATGCAATGAAAAGTCCATAACTTAAAATTACCAATAGTGCTGGTTATAAATAGAAAATAAGCTCCTGAAAGAAGGAGCTTATAAATTAGAAATAATAAAGAAACAACAAATATTAAAATAGCATCAATAGTATTAACAGTAGTATTATATGATTATTTAAATAAAATATTCAATAATATATAGGCCTTGAAATTGAGAGGAATACCTTGTTAGTAAACTATTGAAAAGGGGAAAAAGATATTTCACCACTACCAACTATTGCTACGGTATCTCCTTCTTGAATAGGACCAAGCTTTACAATCTCATTGGGATTTATGAATCTTAGAAATACCTTTTGTTCACCATTGGAATTAATTATTGATATAGTAAGGCGATTATCTGGAGTTATCAATTTTGCCGTAATATATTTTCCACTATATAGAGATATATCATAAATACCTTGTGTATAAGTAGTAGCAATAGGTAGTGGTTGTGCTTGTGGAATTTTAAAAGATATAAATAAAATTATTAAAAAAAATACCAAAAGCCTTTTTATATTCATAACTACACCTCCATTCCATTAGTATTTTGTTTTTAAAATTAAGATATGCATTTTATAGTGAGAAAGTCTAAAGTGAATATAAAGAAGATGTTTTTTTACATCCTCTTTATTCAATTATTTCTACAAGTCTTTGTATCTCTATTATTAAGTAATTTCTTATCTAAGTTTTCAAGGAAATCTTTCATAGAATCATATGTACCATCACATTTAACCTGAAAAATGATATTAGCAAAATAACAAAACTTAAGAATGTATAATAAAAAATAAGCATAAAAATATACGTTTTATTTCTTAAAATATGTGTTTAAAAGAAAATATATTTATTTTACTCAGAATCATATGGTAATATTTCATAAAATGATAAAAATAAGGGGAATTAAAATGAAAAGAAACAAATTAGTAGCTTTCATGTTATCATTATATTTAACCTTAGGATTAATATCTTCAGTGGTAGCAAATGCAGAGTTTAAGCCCAGGAATAATAAAGTGAAAGTTGAATCTAAGGCGAGTACTTATAGTTCAATAACTATTACTGTAAATGTAGGAGATTTAGTTACAGAGCTAATTAATGGCGATAATTTAATAGAAATTAAAGGCGTTAAATCAAAAGTTGTAGTAATGGTTGTGAAAGCATTAATTTCTCGTACTAGTTGGTTTTACAACACAATTGAATACTTAGGTATAGTAGATGATAAAATTAAAGTAGTAATATAAGATTATTTTGGTGAAATATGACTATTTGGAATATGTAGCTTCATATGTGAACAACGCAGCAGCATTTTTAAGAGATAACTTACATTCTAGGCTAATGAGCTTTAGGATAAATAAAGATATTTGCGAAATAATTACATTTGTGTATACTTCTTTATTTGTCTAAATTTCAAATATTATAAGTCATATTTATTAATATTATTTCTAAACTTATATTTTCAGTAATAAAATTACATGCTTAAGAAAAA